>JAFYMQ010000157.1 GCA_017556565.1 Clostridia bacterium
AGGCACGACCTTTGCATCGGTCAGATTTGGCAACGTGCTGGGCTCTCACGGCTCGGTCATCCCGCTCTTCAAAGAGCAGATACAGCGCCGTGCCGACGTGACCGTCACCCACCCTGAGATAATCCGCTATTTTATGACCATACCCGAGGCATCCCAGCTGGTGCTGACCGCAGGTGCTATGGCAAAGGGCGGTGAGATTTTCGTGCTGGATATGGGCAAGCCGGTCAAAATCTCCGATCTGGCGCACAAAATGATCAGCCTTGCAGGTCTTACCGAGGGCAAGGATATCCATATCAGATACGTCGGTCTCCGTCCGGGCGAAAAACTGTTTGAGGAACTGCTCATGGACGAAGAAGGCCTCAAAAAAACCGCCAGCGACCGCATATTCATCGGCAAGCCCATAGACATGGACTACGGGCTGTTTATGGACAGACTGGACAGTATGCACAAGCTTGTGCAGCGTGCAGACGTTACGGGCAAAGAGGTGGAAGATGCTCTGCTGGAGTTCGTGCCCACGTTTAAGCGGTACGTGCCGCCCGAGATAGAGTTTTGCAGCAACAACTGAGAACAAAAAAAGAGCAAAACGGCTGTGGCCGTTTTGCTCTATTTGTTTTTATTCTTTTATCCTTACGCCGGCTTTTTTCCACTTGCCCGACAACAGGAACACCATACCGATGACAAAAGGCGTAAAGCCTGCGCAGGCATCGCCCAGCCAGAATCCGATATGCTTCATATCCAGCACCAGACCGAACAGTACGCTGAGTCCCAGACGCATTACGATGCCGTCGAATATAGCGGTCGCAAAGTTCAGCGAGGTCTGACCGCTGCCGTTGATCAGCGAGTTCATAGGCGCGCGCAGCGCACTGCCGAAGAATATCAGCACCGCAATGGGCAGGTATTCCATAGCGACCTCAAGTACAGACTGGTCATCAACAAATATGCGGAAGATATACTCGGGGAATATGAGGATGGCTGCCGACAGAGTGGTTGCAATGCAGATGGTGGTGATGGCAATGGTGCGCACGATTGCAAGCACGCGCTTGTGCTTTTGGGCGGCGATGTTCTGTCCCACCATGGACGAGCCGGATGTGTTGAGGGAGTTGGAGATAAGATTGCTGATACTGTTGATCTTGTTGGCAATACCGGCAAAAGCCGAAACCTCAACGCCGTAGGAGTTGATCCACGAATTGACAAACAGCTTGCTGACATGGATAGCCGCACTCTTTATAGCCATAGGCACACCCAGCTTGAGCAGGTCGGCAAGCATATCGGTACGTATCTTGATAAAATATTTGAGGTTTATATCAAGACCGCTGGTTTCGCGGCGTTTATACATGAACACCGCGCAGCTGATAAAGCTTACCGCCTGAGATAGTACGGTTGCCAGCGCCGCACCCATGGCAGCCATGTCAAACACCAGCACGAACAACAGGTCAAGCAGCACGTTGAGTATGGCTGAGATGGCAATGAATATAAAGGGGTGCTTAGAGTCGCCCATACCGCGCAGCACAGCGCTGCAGATATTGTAGCCGTAAATGAACACAAGACCCGACATACACACGGTGGAGTAGGCAAGTGCCTGACCGAATGCCTCGGGCGGGGTGTTCATCAGCTTCAGTATAGGTGTACGCAAAAACAGACATACGGTGCTGATCGTTATGGCGCAGCCCATCAGGGTGGTGAACATAGTACCCACAAACGGCGAGATACGCTCACGCCTGCCCGCGCCTATGTACTGGGATATGATGACCTGACCTGCCGAGCAAAAGCCCATAGCCACAAAAGTCAGAAAATTGCTGACGTCACCGCCTACCGACACGGCAGACAAGCCTACCTTGCCCAGCGCGTGACCGACGATGATCATATCCGCCATGTTGTACAGTACCTGCAGCAGACTTGACAAAAACAGCGGGAAAGCAAAGGTGAACAGCTGTTTTGTGATATTTCCGCTTGTAAAATCCGCGACCATAGACTTAGAGCGCATAAATATCATCCCCAATATAGTTTGATTTGTGTGATATTATATCACATTTTCGCCCAAAAAGCACAACAAAATTAAAACCGCCGTGCAATTTTGCACGGCGGAGTGGTGTATGTATTCAGTTCCAGTATGGGTACTCGTCAAGGCTTCTGAAAGTGTAGCCCTCAGCTCTTGCATAGTCGATAAGATCTGCCAGAATAGCCAGATTGTCGGGGGAGGTGGTGTGCAGCAGGATGACCGCACCGGGATGCAGACGCGAGGAGACGGTCTTGAATGACTTGTCCACACCGGGCTGGTTTTCGGGATCCCAATCGGCGTGAGCAACAGACCAGAACACGCTGCGATAGCCTACGCAATCCACCAGATCGAGGGCATTCTGCGAATATGCGCCGGTGGGGAAACGGAAATATCTGCTGTCATAGCCAAAGTTGACCCTGAGATAGTTGTGCACGCCCAGCAGCTCGCTTGCAAGCTTTTCACGGCTGAGCGATGCGCTGTTGGAGGGGTGATGCACCGAGTGATTGCCTACGATATGCCCCTCTTCGATCATCCGCACCACCACTTCGGGCGCGTCCACAATATAATCAAGGGTGCAGAAGAATGCGCCGGTGACACCCTTTTCTTTGAGAATATCCAGCATCTGCGGGGTGATATTCTTGTACTCGTAGCCGCAGTCAAAGGTCAGATACAGCACCTTTTCGCCTTCGGTCTTGTTGTCCCATGCAAGCGCATTGGTGTCATAGGAGTCAAAAATCTGCTGATTGGTAACCGTGATACTGTGGGGCTGACCGTTCTTGGCAGCGCCGTAGGAAAAATCTGTCTTGTCGGTGATAAGACCGCGGGTGTTTTCGGGGTCGGGCACAGAGTACTCG
>JAFYMQ010000158.1 GCA_017556565.1 Clostridia bacterium
ACTAACGCGAGGGTTGACAGTACTTTGTGTACGGCGACCCGAGAGTTAGGCAGTAGATGGGCGGAAGGTGTGCAAAACCAAAAACACAAGGTATAACAAAAACACCGTGAGTCATTACTCACGGTGTTTTCATTATCCAATCTAATTACTTGTTTACGATTGCCTCTGTATCCATTGCAATAACCAGCTCTTCGTTGGTGGGGATAACAAAGGTCTTGACGGTTGCGCCGTCTGCGGAGATGTCAGCAAACTTGCCGCGGATGTCGTTCTTGACGGGATCGACCTTGATGCCCATGAACTCCAGACCCTCGGTGATCTGCAGACGGAATGCCTTGTCGTTCTCGCCGACGCCTGCGGTGAATACGACTGCGTCTACGCCGCCCATAGCTGCTGCATAAGCGCCGATGAACTTCTTGACAGAGTAGTTGAACATATCGATTGCCAGAGCTGCGCGCTCATTGCCCTGATCGGCTGCGTCGCACAGATCGCGGAAGTCGGAGGATACGCCGGAAACGCCCAGAACGCCGGACTTCTTGTTGAGGATGTTGAGGACTTCCTTGACGGACAGGCCTTCACGCTCGCAGATGGTCTCAACGATAGCGGGGTCGATGTTACCGGAGCGGGTACCCATGGGCAGACCTTCCAGAGGAGTGAGACCCATAGTGGTGTCTACGCTTACGCCGCCGTTGACAGCGGAGACAGAGGAGCCGTTGCCCAGATGGCAGGTGATGATGCGCAGATCCTTGATATCCTTGCCCATAGCCTTGGCGCACTGCTCGGAAACGTAGCGGTGAGAGGTGCCGTGGAAGCCGTAACGGCGGATGCCGTACTTGGTGTAATACTCATAGGGGATAGCATAGACATAAGCCTGCTTGGGCATCTTTGCGTGGAAAGCTGTGTCGAAAACAGCAACCTGAGGTACGCCGGGCATAACCTCTTCGCAAGCTTCGATACCGGTCAGGTTTGCGGGGTTGTGCAGAGGTGCGAGGGGGATGCACTCCTCGATAGCCTTCTTGCTCTCTGCGGTGATGAGAACAGACTCATAGAGCTTCTCGCCGCCGGAAACGACACGGTGACCGACTGCTTCGATCTCCTTCATGTCGGTGATAACGCCGTTTTCCTTGTCAAGCAGCATGCTTACCAGGAAGCGGATAGCGTCCGAGTGGTTTGCCATAGGGGTCTCGCCGGTGAGCTTCTGACCCTTTGCTTCGTACTTGTACTTGCCGTCGATGCCTATACGCTCGCACAGACCCTTTGCTACAACTTCGCCTGCGGGCATATCAAGAAGCTGATACTTCAGAGAAGAGCTGCCTGCGTTGATAACGAGAACTTTCATTTGAAACACTCCCAAAAAAATATTTTTGACTAATATATTATACCCCTAAAATTGTTATATTTCAAGTGGGAAATATACATTATCTGTCATTGTCTGCAGCCCGTATATGTGATATACTCAAACAAAAGGAGTGAAAACCATGAAAACCGAAAATATGACCGCCTCCCTGCCCGAGGGATTTGTCTATCTCAAGGACGTGTGCCCCGAGGCGATAGAGGATATCAGGTATTTTAGCGACAACAATTTTATGGGCTGTCCCATTGACGGATATGCCGCGCCCCGCGCAATCCTGACCATTGATGCGGCAAAGGGTGTCAAAAAAGCGGCGCAAAAGGCAAAGTGCAACGGCATGAAGCTGAAGATCTACGACTGCTACCGTCCCCAGCGCGCCGTAAACCATTTTGTCCGCTGGGCAGAGGATGTAACCGATCAGAAAAACAAGGCCCTCTACTACCCCGACGTCAACAAAGCCGACGTGTTTGAGCTGGGATTTATCGCCAAACGCTCGGGTCACAGCCGCGGCAGCACGGTCGATCTGACTCTGGTGGACGAAAATGGCAACGAGCTGGATATGGGCGGCAGGTTCGACTTTTTTGGCGAACTGTCTCACCCCGATTATACCGGCGTGAGTGTGGAGCAGTTTCAGAACCGTATGCTGCTGCGCGAGATCATGGTGTCCAGCGGATTTGTGCCTCTCAAAGAAGAATGGTGGCATTTCACCCTGAAAAACGAGCCTTTTACCGATGAATATTTTGATTTTGAGGTAAAATAAGGCGGCTCGCGGCACAGAAACCAAAAAAGCCTCACGAAAAAAGGCTCCCCGTATATATTAAGGGGAGCCGGCAGCCGTAGGCTGGCTGAGGGGATATTTTGAGGCTTACTTGTTTATCCCCTCAGTCACCCGTGGTGACAGCGCCAACAAGGGGAGCCTTACGGAGACGGAGGCTTGCAGGGTATCCGCGATTTTGCTTGAGAGGATTGAACAGATATTTATGCTCCCAAAGTATAACAAAGACCTTATCAGGTTTGCCAAAGCCTTACGCAAG
Organism: Clostridia bacterium; assembly: GCA_017556565.1. GTDB lineage: Bacteria > Bacillota > Clostridia > Oscillospirales > Butyricicoccaceae > RGIG3513. Next base: position 2,383 of record JAFYMQ010000158.1, read on the forward strand.
GATATGACAAAAGAAGAAAGGCATCTTTGGTATGATTTTCTCAGAGATTATCCTATTAAGTTTTACAGACAAAAAGTGCTGGGTAAATATATTGCGGATTTTTACTGTGCAAAGGCAAATTTGGTAATAGAATTAGACGGGTCACAACATTATGACCCAGAAAATATGGCTAACGACTTGACACGCACCAAATATCTCAACGAATTAGGATTATCCGTCGTACGAATCACAAACAAAGACATAAACGACAATTTTTATGGTGTCTGCGAATACATCGATAAGATTGTTAAAACACAATACAATGTGTAAATACGAAAATGCCGGCAATTATATATGCCGGTATTTTTATTTGTGTGGGTTTGTTTGTCCTCTTTTGTTTATCCCCTCAGTCACCCGTGGTGACTGAGCCAACAAGGGGAGGCTTACGAGGGAGCGCAGCTAAGGCTCCCCTTATATA
>JAFYMQ010000159.1 GCA_017556565.1 Clostridia bacterium
TCTCGTCAAAGAGCACCACACTATATGGCTTGCGGCGTACCGCTTCGGTCAGCTGCCCTCCCTCGTCATATCCAACGTATCCGGGAGGGGCACCAACCAGACGCGATACAGAGTGCTTCTCCATATACTCGGACATGTCTATGCGGATCATATTGCGCTCATCGTCAAACAGCGACTCTGTGAGAGTCTTGGCAAGTTCGGTCTTGCCGACACCTGTGGGACCCAGGAATATAAACGAGCCTATAGGTCTGTTCTCATCCTTGATGCCCGCCCTGCCCCTGAGTATTGCTTCAGACACGGCAGTAACCGCCTCATCCTGACCGATGACCCTCTTGTGCAGAACGTCAGCCAGATTCAGAAGCTTTTCTTTTTCCGACTCGACCAGTTTGCTGACAGGGATACCCGTCCATTTTGATACTACCTGAGCAATCTCTTCTTCGCCTACCTGTTCTTTGAGCAGGCGATTTTCTTTGTTTTTTTCATTATTCTCACGTTCCTGCTCCAGCTGCTTTTCAAGTTCGGGCAGCACGCCGTACTTGAGCTTGGCAAGCTTTTCAAGATCATAGCTGCGCTCGGCATCCTCGATAAGATACTTGGTATTCTCGATCTGCCGCTGCAGATCTTTTATGTGAGCAATAGCGTTCTTCTCGGTTTCCCACTGCACGCGCATATTGTCGCTGCCCGCTCTGAGCTCGGCAAGTTCGTTCTCGATGCTCAAAAGCCGCTGTTTGGAGCCATTGTCGGTTTCTTTGCCCAATGCCTGCTTTTCTATCTCAAGCTGCATGATCTTGCGGCTTATCTCATCAAGCTCGGAGGGCATACTGTCAATCTCCATACGGATCTTGCTGGCAGCCTCGTCCATAAGATCAATAGCCTTGTCGGGCAAAAATCTGTCCGAAATATATCTGTCTGACAATGTGGCGCATGCAATAAGCGCACTGTCTGTAATACGCACGCCGTGATGGATCTCAAAGCGCTCTTTGAGTCCACGCAGAATTGATACGGTATCCTCAACCGTAGGCTGATCGATAAGCACCTTTTGGAATCTGCGCTCCAAAGCGGCGTCTTTTTCAATATACTTGCGGTACTCGTCAAGAGTTGTTGCGCCGATACAGTGCAGCTCGCCTCTTGCAAGCTTGGGTTTGAGCAGGTTGCCTGCATCCATACTGCCCTCTGTACGTCCTGCACCTACGATATTATGAAGCTCATCGATAAACAGCAGGATCTTGCCATCGCTTTTTTCGATCTCGGACAGGACAGCTTTGAGCCTCTCCTCAAACTCTCCCCTATACTTGGCACCTGCAATCAGGCTACCCATATCGAGGGCAAAGACGGTTTTGTCTTTCAGGTTTTCGGGCACGTCTCCGTTGAGTATTCGCTGAGCCAAGCCCTCGACAACGGCGGTTTTACCGACACCCGGCTCACCGATAAGCACAGGGTTATTCTTGGTCTTGCGGGAAAGTATCTGTATTGTATGGCGTATCTCGGAATCTCTGCCGATAACAGGGTCAAGTTTGCCCTGACGTGCCATCTCAACCAAGTCTCTGCCGTATTTTTGCAGCGCTTCGTATCCGTCCTCGGGATTCTGGCTTGTAACACGCTGGTTTCCTCTGACCTTTGAGAGTGCCTGCAGAATCTTTTCCTTGTCGATACCGTACTTACGGAAAATCTTGATGTCGCTGCCGCCTGTGTCCTCCAAAAGGGCAAGATACAGATGCTCTACAGAAACATACTCATCCTTGAACTGCTCTGCTATACGCTGAGCATCGGTAACAAGCTTGGAAAACCGCCTGCCGGCATAAAGCTGAGATGCATTCCCCGATACTTTTGGCAATCTGTCGACCGCCTGCTGAACGTCGCTCAAAACAGCTGCTTTATCAAGTCCCAGATAGGACAGAAGCTTGGGTATCATGCCGTCATTCTGACGCATCAGCGCAAGGTGAAGATGCTCACCCTCAAGCTGCTGCTGACCATACTCAAGTGCTATACTCTGGCTATCGGCTATAACTGCCTGAGCATTTTGTGTGTATTTGTCAAAAGTCATAATATTGCCTCCTTTCAGGCTATGGCGCATAAAATGCGCGGTTTGTCTTCTTTCAATTACATTGTACACCCGTTATTTCCAAATGTAAACAACTTTTTAGCACTCTCGCGCTTAGAGTGCTAATTATTCACAATTTGTTAATCCTCGCAGCTATATTGCAAAATTAAGTTTTTTATGTTATTATATCCAAACATAATATTAAAAAGGAGATTCCATCATGCAAAAGAGCAAACTCGGCATTTCTGTCGGCCTTCTGTGCGCCGCACTGTATTTCAGCTATCTGTTTGGCAACATTCTCATTCCCGTAGCAATCATCGCCTACATCCTGATCGTCGAAGAAAACATCTGGCTCAAAAAGTCGGCTGTCAAATCTCTGGTCATCTATGCTGTTCTCTCTATCGTACTCCCCTACGTTATCAGCCTGATCCCCGACATTCTGGACGTTGTTGACAGCCTGCTCAACGTATTCAACGTTTATCTCCGTAACACCCGCGTATTCAACATTATCTACCACATTTTTGAGTTCTTCAGCAA
>JAFYMQ010000160.1 GCA_017556565.1 Clostridia bacterium
GGAAATCATACGCCATAGCTTCGCCGGTGAGGAATGCGTAATAGTTCTGCAGTGCGGTGGTGTTGAGGTCGTTGGGGTAGGTGGGATTGGGAATCTGCGGGGTGTCGGGCTTCTGGGTGTCCTCGGGCTTGGTTGTGTCATCGGGTTTGGTTGTATCGTCGGGTTTGGTTGTATCGTCGGGCTTCTGGGTGTCATCAGGCTTTGTTGTATCGTCGGGTTTCTGGGTATCGTCGGGTTTCTGGGTGTCGTCGGGCTTGGTTGTATCGTCGGGCTTCTGGGTATCGTCAGGTTTCTGGGTATCGCCTGACTGCGAATTGTCGGGGGTTGTATTGTCGGGCTTGTCCTTTTTCAGGCAGGCGACGGTCACCAGCACGCCGGCACACAGGATCAAAGCAATAATTACGTACAAGCTTTTTTTCATGGTTTTACTTCCTTTCTTTGGGTGGTGGGTGGGTTCTGTATGGTTATATTATAAACCATGTTTTTGCAAAATGCGATTACAAAATAGTTACAATTTTGCCCAAAAAGTAACAAAAAGGTTACAAAAACCGCACTTTTGCACCCCAAAAAGTTACAAATTGTAACCTTTTGAAAAAGTGCCCGCGGAGAGGGATTTTGCACATTATGCAAAAAGTCCCTGCACCGGCAGTACTCTGTGTACCGCAATGCAGGGGTAATCAGCCATCGGCTGACCGAAATATTGGTTTTCAGGCAACCCCTCCGCCACTGCGCGGCACCTCCCCTTACACAGGGGAGGCATGGGGGATGGAAGGCTTGCTTTTTCAACAGCTCCGGAGGAAATCGATGGATTTCACGCCCTCTCAGTCACCTGCGGCTGCTTGAGAGCAAACCGACGGACAGTCGGGACGCCTGTTCCTTACTCCATTCTCCTATATTCGCTGGGGGTTTGTCCGGTATATTTTTTGAACACCTTTGAAAAATAGTTGACGTCCTGTATTCCGCAATACTGGGCGACCGTCTGCACCTGCAGGGTGGTTTCGCGGAGCATTCGGCAGGCGCGGTTTATACGGGTTTTATTTATATATTCGGTCAGGGTTGTGCCCGTTTCTTTTTTGAACAGTTCGGACAGATAGCTGGGGTTGATATTTATCTCGTGTGCCAGCTTGCTCAGGCTCAGCTCGCCGCTAAGGGATGCCTCGATATAGAGCAGAGCTTTTTGCACCGGGGGCGAATGGTGCTCGTTGGCGTATTTGCGGACGCTGCGGCAGTAGGTGTAGAGCATTTCTTCTATCAGCTTGGGGATCTGCTTGAGTGAGCTGGCCGCCTCGATGCGGGTGGCAAAGCCCGAAGATATTCGGTCGACGTGGTAGGGGTGGACGCCGCCTTTTTCGGCGGCTTTGCGCAGCAGGGTGTTGACTATGATGCAGTAGTTCTTCAGATCGCGCACCTCTTCGGTGGCGCGGCGCTCAAAGGACATCCCGCCCATTCCGCGCAGCATGGTCTGAAGCTTGCCGGTCTGTCCGGTCTGCACCGCCTCCATCAGCCTGTTCTCGAACTCATACCGCTGCTCGATATTGTCTATCAGCCACCTGCTGCGGGCGCTGTTTTCACCTTGATCGGTGTTTTTTGTCGCGGGCTCTCTGGGTGCTGACGGACTCAGCTCCTCCATTGCGTAACCGTCGCCCCACATCTCCTCAAGATAGGTGTGCACCATAACGAACACGGCGCTGTTGTCGTCCAGCAGGGGCAAAGCGGCATAATATCGGCGCAGTGCCGACAGCGACATGGGGGATGCGCCCCATTTTTCGGCGGTTTCCAGAATGAACGCCTCGCTGATTTCCCGTGACAGGTATGGGCCGATGCAGACGGTCTTGTCCTGCTGCCTGAAAAGCAGATAGGTGCAGCAAAATCCGTCGTGCAGAGCGTAGAGGCAGCGGTTTTTCAGCTCTGCAAGCGCCACCGCAGCCACTGTGGTACGGGACAGGGACAGAATATCCCGCAGACCCATATCCGCCCGATTAAGCTCATCGGGCAGGACGCAAAAGTTAATGCGGCATTTTGTCAAAAACCGTCGCAAAAGGTCGTAATGATTGGCACAATCCATGATTTTCGCCTGCTTTCTCGCTGTAAATCTAACTTTAGGGCAGAGTGGACAGCTACTTTTTATATTATTATATATTTTATTTGTATTTTCAATAGCAATCCAAAAAAATTACCATTTTGCCCAAAAATATTACTCACGACTTTACGGCTACCTTTGATAAAATTAGACTAATGCAGTATGTCTGCACCGAAAAAGTACATAACTGAAAGAGGGACACACAATGGCAAAAAAGCAGGTCCAACTGGACGAAAAAGGCTTCCGCAAGTTCGGTATACGCGATAAGCTGGCTTATGCAGCGGGCGATGCCGGATGTAACCTGAGCTTTGGCCTCAAGAACACCGTACAGACCTTCTGGCTTGTTTTCATGATGATGGAAACCGGCCTCTTCTCCATCCTCCTCCTGCTGGTGCAGGCATGGGACGCTATCAACGACCCCCTTATCGGCTCTCTTATCGACAGCGACAAGAGAAAATACAAGCTGGGCAAGTACAAGACCTATATCCTCATCGGCGCCTGCGGTCTGCTCATAGGCGGCGCGGCCGTATTCCTCCCCTTCCCCAATGCAAGCACCGTGGTCAAGGCTATGCTCTTTATCGTGGGCTACGTAGTCTGGGATGCGGCTTATACCACCGCTAACGTCCCCTACGGAACAATGCTCAACATCGTCACCACCAACACCGAGGAGCGTGCTGCTCTCTCCGTATTCCGCTCCATCGGCGGCGCCATCGGCGGTATGGTTCCCGGTATAATCCTGCCCATGCTCATCTGGAAGAAGGTCACCTACACCGGCGCTACCGACTTCCTCAGCAAGATCGAGATCCCCGAGGGCGCAGAGGCTGCATTTGCACCCCAGAACTTCCACTCCAACCCCCTCACCGGCGAGGCATATCAGATGGGTGATGCCGTGCTCAGCCCCCTGACCGGCAAGCAGCTGGAAATCCTGCTGGGCGACAGAGTGTTCTTTGCCGCACTGATCATGGGCGTTCTGGCATTTGTGTTCTTTATTTATATGATCCGCAACATCACCATCCGCGGCGACGAGTACGTTCAGCTCAACGGTGAAGGCGAAAAGATCAACCTCATCAAGTCCTTTGGCGCATTTATGAGAAACCGTCCCGCAGTAGGCTGCACCATTGCCGCTATGGGTTTGTTCCTGGGTATGCAGTCTGCAGGTACCGCAAACACCATTATGTTCGCCACACATTTCGGTCAGGCTTCCCTCTCCGGTGTTGTTACCGCAGTAGGCTTCCTGCCTATGTTTGCATTCATGCCTCTTGCCACCAAGCTGGTCAAAAAGTACGGCAAGAAAGAAGTCTCCACCATCGGCTCCGTCTCCGCTCTGATCGGTGCCGCCATCCTGTGCGTATTCCCCCTCTGCCCCTTTAAGCTTCAGCTGGTCGTATATATGATCGGTCTGGTATTCTTTGGCATCGGCATGGGCTTCTACAACTGCGTATCCTGGGCTATGATGGGCGACGCCATCGACTACAACGAGTGGAAGACCGGCAAGAGAGAAGAAAGCGTTGTCTACGCGCTCCATTCCTTCTTCCGCAAGCTGGCTCAGGGCGTTGGCCCCGCAGCTGCCATCGCCATCATGGGTACCGCCCTCATCGGCTATGATTCCGCACTGGGCACCATCGGTCAGTCTGCACAGACCGCATCCAACCTCTGCTGGCTGGTTGCCGCTCTCTATATGGTCAGCGCCGTATGTCAGTTTGTGGGTGTAGGTATCGTTTACAACATCGACAAGAAGACTCTGGGTCAGATGAGCCGCGACCTCGGCAGAGACGTAACTGCTGACGATATCATCGGCTAAAGTATCGCTTCGGCTGCCCGACACGTCTCGGGCAGTCGAGCTTTTTTCACCAACGGACAATAAAACGGAGGACAAAATCAATGAGAACAATAGTCAATCTCAACGAAGGCTGGATATTCAAAAAAGCCCAGGAAACCCTGCCCGGCACCATTCCCACCGATTGGGAAAGCATAAACCTGCCCCACACTTGGAACGCACAGGACGGTCAGGACGGCGGCAACGACTACTACCGCGGCAAGAGCTGCTATATGCGTATGCTCTCCAAGGGCCTGCTGCCCGAGGGCGAGGAGTACTGGCTGGAGGTGCGCGGCGCTAACTCCAGCGCCGAGGTATACCTCAACGGCACTCTGCTCAAGACCCATCACGGCGGCTACTCCACATTCCGCGTAGACCTGACCCAGGCTATGGCAGAGGATAATATTCTGGCTGTCATCGTGGACAACTCCCCCAACGAGACCGTATATCCCCAGATGGCTGACTTTACATTCTACGGCGGTCTGTACCGCGACGTTAACCTGATATGCGTGAGCAGCAGCCATTTTGATCTGGACTATTTTGGCGCACCCGGCATCCGCGTCACCCCCAAGGTTGAGGGCAAGGATGCCGAGATCGACGTTGACGTCCGCGTCAGCCTCAAAGAAGGTCAGTCGGTGCGCTATACCATCTGTGACAGAGAGGGCAACGTGGTCGCGGCTTCCGAGGAAGCAGGCGCACACGCCGAGCTGAAAATTGCCGACGTGCATCTGTGGAACGGCAAAAAAGACCCCTATCTGTACACCTGCAAGGCAGAGCTGATGGCAAACGGCGAGGCTGTTGACGAGATCAGCGCACGTTTTGGCTGCCGCACATTCAAGATCGATCCCAACGAGGGCTTTATCCTCAACGGCGAGAGCTATCCTCTGCGCGGTGTAAGCCGTCATCAGGACAGACTGGGCGTGGGCAATGCACTTACCCGCGCACATCACGAGGAGGATATCGACCTCATCTGTGAGGTGGGCGCTACCACCATCCGTCTGGCTCACTATCAGCATGACCAGTACTTCTATGATCTGTGCGACGAGCGCGGTCTGGTACTGTGGGCTGAGATCCCCTATATCTCCAAGCACATGCCCGGCGGCAGAGAGAACACCATCACCCAGATGAACGAGCTGGTCGAGCAGAACTACAACCATCCCTCCATCGTGGTCTGGGGTCTGAGCAACGAGATCGGCATCGGCGGCAGCGATCAGGATCTGCTGGACAACCACAACATCCTCAACGATCTGTGCCACAAGCTGGACAAGACCAGACTGACCACCATTGCTGCTGTGTCCATGTGCAAGATGGACGATCCCTACCTGCTCATTCCCGACGTTGTTTCTTACAACCACTATTTTGGCTGGTACGGCGGCGACACAAGCATGAACGGACCTTGGTTTGACAAGTTCCACGCAATGCATCCCAACCTGCCCATCGGCTGCTCCGAATACGGCTGCGAGGCGCTCAACTGGCACACCAGCGATCCCAGACAGGGCGACTACACCGAGGAATATCAGGCATACTATCACGAAGAGCTGATTCGTCAGCTGTTCTCCCGCAAGTATCTGTGGGCAACCCACGTATGGAATATGTTCGACTTTGGCGCTGACGCACGTGCAGAGGGCGGCGAAAACGGACAGAACCACAAGGGTCTGGTCACCATGGACCGCAAGTACAAGAAGGATTCTTTCTACGCATACAAAGCATGGCTCAGCGACGAGAAGTTTGTGCATCTGTGCGGCAAGCGCTATATTGACCGCGTAGAGGACGTAACCCGCGTCACCGTCTACTCCAATATGCCCGAAGTCGAGCTGTTTGCCAACGGCGTAAGCCTGGGCAAGAAGCAGGCGAGCGATCACTTCTTCTACTTTGACGTGCCCAACACCGGCAAGACCGAGCTGAAGGCTGTGGCAGGCGAGTTTACCGACGAGAGCGTTATCAACAAGGTCGACAAGTTCAACGAAGACTACCGCCTCAAAGAGCAGGGCGCTGTACTCAACTGGTTTGACATCGACGAGGTAGAAGGCAGACTGTCTCTCAACTCCAAGATGAGCGACGTTATGGCTACCCTCCGCGGCAAGCTCATCATAATGAAGCTGATGGTCAAGATGTTCGGCAGCAAGAAGGGCGGCAAAAAGGGTGAGAAGAAGAAGGTCGCAGGATTTGAGATGACCCCCGAAATGACCGCTATGATGGGCGGCTTTAC
>JAFYMQ010000161.1 GCA_017556565.1 Clostridia bacterium
AGCCGAGAGCTATCTCAGCGAGCCTGACAGACTGTGCGACACGCTGGCAGAGGTCATGGCGCATCTGCACTCGATGCCTGCGGATGCCTGCCCCAACCCAAGCCGTACAGAGGAATATCTGCGGGGTGTTGAGTCGGGGTACAGAAGCGGCAAGTTTTACACCCGCGATCTTGGCGCTTTCGGCATCACAGACCGCGAGCAAGCCTACCGTCTGGTGGCGGACAACCGTCACCTGTTTGAGCAAAACTGCCTCATCCACGGCGACTTCTGCCTGCCCAATATCATGCTGGACAACTGGCGGTTTTCGGGATTTATCGATCTTGACCACGCAGGGGTGGGGGACAGACATATTGATATTTATTGGGTGCTGTGGTCGCTGCGTTATAACCTCAAAACCGACTCGTATGCCGAGCGGTTTATGCAGGCTTACGGCAAAAATCGCATCAACCCCGATATGCTGCGCATCATCGCCGCTGCCGAAGCTTTCGGTTGACAGGAATAAAAAACGCTCTGCCTATTGCAGAGCGTTTTTCTTATAACTGTCTGAGTATGTATTCTTTTACCTTTTCAAGCTTGCTCTTTTTCCACTCACCCGACTCGGCTTGCTTGGAGAATGGCACTATCACATTAAAATCCATGTGCTCAAGAGGGAAAAATCCGTCGGTATTCTCACTGAAAAAGTACTCATTCCACACGCTTTCGGGCGCGTCTTTGTACTTGGCGGGGTTGAGATAGGTCTGGGTGCGGCGGTCTTCCTGCACGAATGCCTTGGCATTAAGCGGTGCCAGCAGCTTGTATTCGCTGTCGGGAATATTGACAAACACGTCGGGCAGAGGGCAGCTTTCGATTCTCTCCTCACCGCGGACGATCTTGATGCCCAGCGCCTCAAAGTCCAGCTCGTTTTCGGTGAAAATCAGCTTGAGCAGCACGCCGGTGTCGGTGTACAGATGCACCCGCTGATAGTCGGTGTCGAATATAAAATTGCCCAGCGAGTAGAATATAGCCTTGTTATCCGGCAGCAGCTCGTAGTTTTCGGGCACGTGGGGATGGTGGCCGACCACCACGTCTGCGCCCATCTCGATAAACTTGAGGTATCTGTCTCTTGTGTAGGGGTTGGGCAGGGAGGAGAACTCCTCACCGCCGTGGCAGACGATGACACACCAGCGGCAGCGGCTTTTTATCTCGCGGATGCGCTGTGAGATACGCTCAAAATCATCCCAGCGGAATATGCCCGCCGAACTTTCGGTAGCGGGGATGCACTCGGTCATATACGCCACGCAGAACATGCCTATGCCGCCCGCCTCGTCAATATAGGCAGGCCGGCTTGCCTCGTCTATATTGAGACCTGCACCGATGGTGGCAACACCAAGCTCGGCAGCGATCTTGCGGGTGCTGATCACGCCCTCCACACCTGCGTCCATGGTGTGATTGTTGCCGATGCTCCATATATCGGCACCCATGCGCTTGAGTACGCGGGTGGCCGCAGGGTTCATACAATGGAAAAACGAGCCGTGAGAGCCGTTGTCCTCAGCCTCGATAAGCGCACCCTCCACGTTTGCAACGGTGTGCTCGGCACTGTCAAAAAACTCCAGCACCGAAGCAGAGAGAAAACCGTCGTCCTCCCACCGCCTGTCCATATATCGGTCAAACCCGATGTCACCTGTGAAGATTACGGATGTTTTGTCTTTTGCCATACTATGCCCTCAAATCTTAAAACCAGCTTGTGATGAATATCTCAAGACCGATGAATATCAGTATGCAGCCGCCCAATATGCCTGCTTTGCCTGCAAGCTTCGTACCGGCTTTTTTACCGATAGCCAGTCCCGCAAAGCAGATGAAGAATGTCACCACGCCGATGAGCAGGCAGGACAGCAGCGCCTCGGCAAGATTGTAGTGAGCAATAGTAAAACCGACGCTCAGCGCATCAATGGATGTGGCAATACCCTGCACCATCAGCGCACCCAGAGCCACAGACTCCTTGCACTCGCACTCGTCGCAGCCCTTGATGCCCTCATAGAGCATCTTGCCGCCTATGTAGCCAAGCAGCGCCAGAGCAATCCAGGGGATGAACTTCTCAAATGCCTTGAAATAATCGGCAATAGTGGACACGCACACCCAGCCGATCATAGGCATAGCAAACTGAAAAGCGGCAAATATGCCTGCCATCAGACCCATACGGGGAGTTTTCATGCAGGGCTCGTTGAGTCCGTTTGCCAGCGACACCGAAAAAGCGTCCATAGCCAGTCCCACACCAAGCATTATGCTGGTGAAAAAGAAAGAAAAGCTGAGAGTCATCGTGTTTTCCTCCGTAATAAAAAATCCAAGCACGGCAAACCGTACTTGGTGTCACAAAAAAACAAGACTCCACATACAGCTATGCCATAGCGTATATGAGTCTCGCAAATTAAAACAAGCCAGGCTCCAAAAAAGCCAGTATGTTGACTTGTTGCGCTTACGCGCCCGCTACTCCCTCATCGGCTATTAGAATATCATAAGTTATGTATAATGTCAACACCGGACAGGCTTTGTATAGTTGGTGGAGAGGCTCGGTCATATTGACATCGGTATGCGGTTGTGCTATATTTTTGTCAGGATTATATACGCCCATCGATGGGTGAAAGGAGCAAATTATGTTTATACAGGCACCGCTGCACAAAATGCTCAAAGAGATCAAAGCCGCCCATTGGCTGGGCAAAATGACTCCATTCAAAATATTCGGCAACACCTACTACGTAGGCACGTATCAGTCCTGCTGCCATATGATCGACACAGGCGACGGACTCA
>JAFYMQ010000162.1 GCA_017556565.1 Clostridia bacterium
AGAATCTTCATACCCACAGTGTCTTTTGCGACGGCAAAGACACCCCTGAGCAGATGGTGGAGACCGCTATAGAAAAGGGCTTTGACTCCATTGGTTTTTCGGGTCACTCCTCTATGTTCACCAACGGCAGAAACGGTATGTCTCCCGACGGAACACAGAGCTATCACGACTGCATAAACTCTCTCAAAAAACAGTACGAGGGCAAGCTCAAGATTTTTTGCGGAATCGAGTTTGATATGTATTCGGGCATCGATCTCAGCAATTATGACTACCGCATAGGCGCGGTGCATTTTCTCAATATAGACGGACAGATAGTGCCCATGGACCGCACCCAGCAGGTTGTGCAGGACGTTATCGACACCCACTTTGGCGGCGACGGTATGGCCTATGCCAAGCATTTTTACAGCGAGCTTGCACGCCTGCCCGAGTTTGGCAAATGCGACATCATCGGCCACTTTGACCTGCTGACCAAGCATAGCGAAAAAATAAAGTTCTTTGACGAAGACTCAAAAGAGTACCGCTCAGCAGCGCTGGAAGCCCTCCACGCACTCCGCGGCAAGATCCCCTTCTTTGAGGTCAACACAGGCGCTATTGCACGCGGCAACCGCACCACACCCTATCCCGCACCCTTTATTATGGACGAGTTCAAAGCCCTCGGCTTTGGCGCGCTGGTCACCTCCGACTGCCACGACCGCAGATATCTTGACTGTTATTACGACGAGTCTTATGAATACCTTCGCGCCCACGGCTTCAATGAGATTTACGTGCTTACGGACGACGGCTTCAAGGCAGAAAGGATATAAAGCATATGAAACAACTGGTAGAATCCCTGCAGCAAAAATACGGTATGTTCAAGGTCAACTACGACTGCGTACACGAGGCGGCATGCCTGCTGGACAATGATCCCGAAAAGCTCGCCTGGGCAAAAAAATGGGCGCAGGAATACAAAAACCGCGACTTTGCCACCTGCCGCGATATTGAGCTGCCCGAAAGCGACGGCACACTTTTGGGCGATATGCTGCCTCTGTTCGTGCTGCTGCCCAGCGTCCCCGATATGGTGGCAATGTACGAAAAGCGCGGCCTTATAGATATCATGGATCTTTTGCAGATAGACAGCTGCATCTCTGCGGTGGAAAAGCGCATCGGCAGAGTGGGTATGAATCGCCGCTACTTTGACTGGCTGACCAATTATCTCAAGTGCAGGATTTTTCAGGGCGGTGTGTTCAGAGTCGAGGTGGGCACACACAAGCGCCCCGCGCTGGTGCTGCGCCATTGCTGCACAGGCAGATATGAGGTAATGATGACCGACGGCATCTTCCACCGCAGCGGCAATATGCTGGGCGCGGCAGGATGCACCGATATTGACGGCAGCTTTGAGGCGGATTTCAGAGAGACTGATGACGAGTACTGCGGCCATCTGGCAAAAGACGGCATAGTGTCCCCTCAGCGTGTCACGCTGCGCAAAAGCGAGTGGGAGGTATATATCAAGCCCCAAGACGATATGCTCTCTCTGCACATCCCAAAAGGCGCAAGCCTGACCCGTGAGACCATACAGTCGTCGGTAAAAGCCGCCCGCGAAATAGCAAAAAAAGCCTTCCCCGAGTTTGATATAAAAGCCGTCGGCTGCTACAGCTGGCTCTTATGCCCCAAGCTGGGCGAGATATTGGGTCAGGAGTCCCATATCGGCGTGTTTGGCGCAAGCTTTGTCCGCTGGCCGGTCAAGACCGACGGCATGGACGTGTTCGGGTTTGTGTTCCCCCAGACCCACAACGGTTACGCCACACTGCCCGAGAATACCCGACTCGAGCGCAGCCTGAAAAAGCTCTACATGGACGGCGGCTATATCCTGAACACCGCAGGAATAGTTATTGAAGAATAATTTTTTTCAACATATTGTTGACAAGTGCGCCAAGCGGTGATATAATCCAACCAATCGAATAACAAACCGTTGATGCGGAGATAACGGCACGTATGCCACTACAGAGAGCCCGTGATGCTGAGAGTCGGGTGTGAAACAGCTTGTCAAATGGACCGCGGAGGGTGCAGTCAAATGCGCGACAGCGCAGAGTATTCTGCAACGTGTGGCATACGTCAGTTGTCGGGGATATGTTGGTATCCCGCAAAGAGCACGGAACAACCGTGAAGCAAGGTGGCACCGCGAATATTGTAATATTCGTCCTTGTTGTGGTATAATTGCATTACCACAACAAGGATTTTTTGTTTTTTGTTTTTGCACAGCTTCCGCCCATCCGTATAAAAAGTCGCCTTGTAGGGCAGGGGCTTGCTCCTGCCGCTGACAAAACCCACGCAAAAACTCCGCAGCATATTTTTTCCATCGATAAACTTAAAATTACAAAAACTTTATCTATAAACGGAGGCATCATTATGATTCTCAACGGCGTAAACTTTGACACTTATTTCCACAACTACCCCGACAAAGACGGCTATTTCGGCAAATACGGCGGTGTGTTCATCGAGGACAAGCTGAAAAAAGCCATGGAGGAGATCACCTCCGCATATTTCTCCATCTGCCAGTCCCGCAAGTTCATCGCAGAGCTGCGCAGAATCCGCAAAGAGTTCCAGGGCAGACCTACCCCTGTTACCCATCTTGAGCGCATGAGCGACTATCTGGGCGGCAAGGTTCAGCTGTACGCAAAGCGCGAGGATCTCAACCATTCGGGCGCACACAAGCTCAACCACTGCATGGGCGAGGCTCTGCTTGCCAAGTACATGGGCAAGAAAAAGATCATCGCCGAGACCGGCGCAGGTCAGCACGGCGTTGCTCTGGCAACCGCCGCTGCATACTTCGGTCTGCAGTGCGACATCTATATGGGCGCTGTCGATATCAAAAAGCAGGCTCCCAACGTTGCCCGTATGAAGATCCTGGGCGCTAACGTTGTCGAGGTCACCCACGGTCTGCAGACCCTCAAAGAGGCTGTTGACGCCGCTTTTGAGGCATACAGCCGCGAGTACGAGGATGCTATCTACTGCATCGGCTCTGTTCTGGGCCCTCATCCCTTCCCCATGATGGTTCGTGACTTCCAGAGCGTTGTCGGTATCGAGGCAAGAGAGCAGTTCATCGATATGACCGGTCATCTGCCCAACGCCGTTGTTGCCTGCGTAGGCGGCGGCAGCAACGCAGCAGGTCTGTTCTCCGGTTTCCTCAACGATCCCGTTGACATCATCGGTGTCGAGCCTCTTGGCAAGGGTCCCAAGCTGGGCGACCACGCAGCAAGCCTCAAGTACGGCACCGAGGGCGTTATGCACGGCTTCAACTCCATCATGCTCAAGGACGAAAACGGCGAGCCCGCACCCGTCTACTCGGTAGCCAGTGGTCTCGACTATCCCTCCTCCGGCCCCGAGCATGCTTTCTGGCAGGAGATCGGCAGAGTCAAGTATGACGTTATCGACGACGAGGACAGCATCGATGCATTCTTCAAGCTTGCACGTATGGAGGGTATCATCCCCGCCATCGAGAGCGCTCACGCAGTCGCATACGGCATGAAGCTTGCCAAGACCATGGAGCACGGCTCCATCCTCATCAACCTGTTGGGCAGAGGCGACAAGGATATGGACTTCGTTATCCAGAACTACGGCATCAGATAAAACATCACAATACCCCGCCAAACAAATTGACATTTGTATGGCGGGGTAATATAATATCCCCATATCAGGCAAACAGGAGGCTTTGACATGGATCATTTTAACAGCTATCAGCTCAAACACTTTGCAGGTATCGTTGCCGACACAATGGGGTTAAGCCTGCCTGAGGGCTACGCAAAGGGCATCAGGTGGGTCAGCGATATACTCAAAAATCGCGCAGGCGGCACTTGCGACCGCGCCGTACTCTACCACGCCGATGCAGTCGGTATGTATATGTGGCAGCAGTATACCGACCTGTTTGCCCCCGTCTACCGCAACACCAGTCTGAGCGTGCCCTTTATCAGTACGGTCAGCTCCTTTACTCCCGTGGCCCACGCAAGTATGTATACAGGTTTAGACCCCAAAGGTCACGGCATACACAGCTATACAAGACCCAAGCTTGAGTGCTCCACACTCTTTGACGTGCTCATAGCTCAAGGCAAAAAAGTCGCTATACTGGCTCAGGACGACTCTACCTTCCTGCACATTTTTGCGGGCAGGGATCTGGACTATTTTGAAGAGCCCAACGCCATCTGCATTCAGGAAAAGGCGCTTGAGCTGATAGAGAGCGACAAGTACGACGTGATTTCTATCCATACCTTTGATTATGACAATGCCGCACATTTCTACGGCCCCGAGAGCAAAGAGGGCATCAATGCCATCGCGCTGGAAGCCGACGGATTTGAGCGCATCGCCAACCTCATCCGCTCCAAAAAAGACGGCAAGCGCACACTTCTGACCTATTCGCCCGACCACGGCCAGCATCCCGTCGGCTCTATCGGTGACGAGCCCGAGGCAGAAGGCGTCGACACCTCCAGATTCAAGGGTATGCACGGAACAAAAAAGATCGAGGATATGAACATCGTTCATTTCTTCGGCACAATATGAGGAGATAATTATGAACTGGCTTGTTGATACACACACCCACTCCAACCACTCCTTTGACGGCAAGCATTCTGTGCTGGAGATGGCACAGACCGCCGAAAAAATGGGTCTCAAATACTTTGCCATCACCGACCATCTGGAGTTTGAGTATGAGCCGTGGAACCATCCCTTTGACCCTGCCGCTCAGCGCCGCGACGTTGAGCAGGTGCAGCAGCAGGTCGCTCTCAAACTGGCATACGGTGCCGAGATCGGTCTGACCGCCGATCCCATACACGCACAGCAGGGCTGGGATCATATCAAAGATCATGACCCCGACGTGGTCATCGGCTCGCTCCACATCCTCGACGGTGTGGACGTGTACCACGAGCCCTATTTTGTGGGCAAAACCCGCGAGCAGGCATACATTCCTTATATCGAGAATATTCTTGCCGCTATCAAGACCCTGCCCCAGATCAATATCGTAGGCCACTACGATTTCGTCTGCAAAGGCGCAACCTTTGAAAACCGCCCTATGACCCTTGCCGATTCGCCTGCGGTTTTTGACGAGCTGTTTGCCTATCTTGTCCACAACGGCATCGGTCTTGAGATAAACACCGCCGTGTGGAAGGGTGCTGAGCCTTGGGGACTTGATGTTCTCAAATATTACAGAGAAAAGGGCGGCGAGTTCGTCACCTTCGGCACAGACTCCCACAGACCCTCTCAGGTCGGTCTGCTTATCGACAGCGCTCGTGAGCTTGCTTTGGCGGCGGGTATAAACTACACCGCAATTTACGAAAAACGCAAGCCTACGTTTATCAAGCTGTAAGAGGTAACAATGGAAAGAATAAGATACATCGGTGACATTTACCGTCCGCCAAGCGAGGCATACTCGCTGATAATTCAGGCAACGGTGGGCTGCTCCAATAATACCTGCCGTTTTTGCAGAATGTACAAAGCCAAGCAGTTCTACATCCGTCCCGTTGAGGATGTGCTGGAAGATCTGCGCCGCGCCCGCGCCTGCTGCCGCCACGCCGAGCGAATATTCATAGCCGACGGCGACGCGCTTATTATGCCTCTGCAGAGCTGGATCAAGATACTTGACTATATCAAGCTGCATTTTCCCGAATGCACCCGTGTCACCTGCTACGCAACGCCCCGCAGCGTGCTGCTCAAGAGCGCGGACGAGCTTGCCGTGCTGCGCGGTCTGGGTCTTGAGATGGTCTATATCGGTCTGGAATCGGGCTCGGATCGGGTGCTCAAACTGATGGACAAGGGCAACACCGCCGCCGAGATAATCGAAGCAAGCCGCAAGCTGCACGCGGCGGGCATCAAAATCTCGGTCACCGCAATCAACGGTCTGGGCGGACTTGACCTGCTGCAGGAGCACGCCGTCGAGACGGGCAAGGTCTTTTCACAGATGAAGCCTCACTATATCGGGCTGCTGACTTTGATGATCGAGCCGCCCGCACCCGTGTGCCAAATGGTAGATTCGGGCGAGCTCAAGCTGCTGACGCCCGAAGAAGTATTGGGCGAAACACGCCTGATACTGCAAAACTGCGACTGTGAAGGCGCGGTTTTCCGCGCAAACCACGCAAGCAACTACCTGCCCCTTGCCGGCACGCTGAACAGAGATAAAGACGGGCTGATCGCGCTTATTGACAGCGCTTTAGCCGGAAAAACCAATCTCCGTCCGGAATATTTCCGCGCGCTGTAAAACCGCGCCCTCGGAGTAGCGAAGATAATGAATAGCAATCTGCGATTGCGTGAATTGACAATGTCATGAATTGGCTGCGCCATGAATTGAGCCTTTGGCTCATGAAGGTGTCGCCGTTGGCGACAGAATGAAAAAGGCTCCCTCCGGGAGGGAGCTGGCAAAACCGCAGGTTTTGACTGAGGGAGAGAATGCTAACAAATTTGTCCGCATAGCGGACACCGACATGCAGGTGTAGCCTGCAATTCATGCCCGTAGGGCAATTTATGAAAGCGTAGCTTTCAATTCATGCGCCAACGGTGCAATTCATTAACATTGTATATTTTTCACACAAAAAAACGGTCGCGCGGAGTATCCGCGCGACCGTAATTATTGTGCTTTTACTTTTACTTATGCCTTCTTTGCGTTCAGCTTCTTCATGTAGAGCAGGAATGCAACGATAGCAACAACGCCCAGAGCCAGTGTTACGATAGCGGTGAGAGCAAAGCCCAGAGCGCCGCTGATCAGACCGGCTACCAGATACATCACGAAGCTGATAGCAGCAACGGTGAGTGCATAGGGCAGCTGGGTGGATACGTGGTTGACGTGGATGCACTTAGCACCTGCAGAGGACATGATGGTGGTATCGGAGATGGGGGAGCAATGGTCGCCGCAAACAGCGCCTGCCAGACATGCGGAGATGCCGATGAACAGCAGAGGATCGCTGACGGAGAACATATTGCAGACGATGGGGATCAGGATACCGAAAGTACCCCAGGATGTACCGGTTGCAAATGCCAGGATGCAAGCAACAACAAAGATAACTGCGGGCAGGAAGTTTGCAAGGCTCTGTGCGAAATCGCTCTGCATAAGGCCTTCAACATAAGAAGCCGAGCCGAGGATGTCGTTGGAGATGTTCTTCAGAGCGGTAGCAAGGGTCAGGATGGTGATAGCGGGAACCATTGCCTTGAAGCCCTGGGGAATGCACTCCATAGCACCTGCGAAGGTGATGAGCTTTCTGCCGAGCATGTAAGCAACAACAATGATGAAAGCGATGATAGCGCCCCAAGGCAGACCGACTGTAGCATCGGTGTTACCGAATGCGCCGACCAGGTCACCCTTGAGATCTGTGCCGCCCCACCAGTCAACGCCAAAGAAGCCGCCGACGTAGAGCAGACCGAGGATAGCAACAATAACAAGAACAACGATGGGGAATATCAGGTCGATGACCTTGCCCTTTTCGTTAGCTTCGTAGTCTTCGCCGTCTACGCGCTCGTCAGAGGAGAACAGGTCGCCGTTCTGGATAGCGTTCAGCTCGTGCTTTCTCATGGGACCGTAGTCTGCGTTCAGAACAACGATAGCAACGATGAAAGCCAGAGACAGCAGGGAGTAGTAGTTGAAGGGGATAGCCTTGATGAACAGCTCGATACCGCTGATCTCAGTAGCAACATCCTCGGGTACGTAGCTGGAAACAGCTGCTGCCCAGGAAGATACGGGAGCGATCATACAGATGGGAGCTGCGGTAGCGTCGATCAGATAGCTGAACTTTGCACGGGAGATCTTGTGTGCATCGGTAAAAGGCATCATAACCGAGCCAACGGTCAGACAGTTGAAATAGTCGTCGATGAAGATCAGAACGCCGAGGACAAAGGTTGCCAGCTGAGCGCCGACTCTTGTCTTGATGTTCTTTTCAGCCCAGCGGCCGAATGCAGCAGAGCCGCCTGCACGGTTGATTAGAGCAACGATAGCGCCCAGAAGAACCAGGAACAGGAAGATACCTGCGGTGCCTTCGATAGCCGAGATAAGGCCGTCGCTGACAGTGTAGTTAATAGCTGTGGTAACAGATCCGCCGCTTGCGAGAATCGCACCGGTCAGAACACCAGCGAACAGGGAAGAGTAAACTTCCTTGGTGATCAGAGCCAGAGCGATAGCTACGATGGGCGGAACGAGAGCCCAGAAGGTTCCGTTGGTTTCTACGCCGCTGAAGGACACTGCAAGTGCCACGATAACAACAACAGCGATAGCAAGAGCGGTGATTAAGCTTTTGGTTTTTGCCGATTTCATTCTCGTTTCCTCCTAACTTTTTCTATTTTAATCGGGGGAAAACCCCGAGTAAAAAGACTATGCAAAGCATATGCATAAGGTGCATAAAACCTATACCTTATTATTGTCCAAATTGTGCTAAATGTCAATAGTTTGACCAAAAAATAGAAACAAGCGGCTCAAAATTGTGAAAACTGCACAAAAATCGTGAACAGATTTCTAACAATCGGTGAATGAAAAACTCTTGACAGAGGGCAAAGAGGCGGCAAAGAAGAGCGGTTTTCCGCAGATTTTTGCAATCTTCGGCGCAGGGGGTGTATGCGCTTTCTTTTTTTGCGGTTTACAAGACTCAAAAGCAGGAGTATAATATTAGACGATCGGTATAAATAATCACCTGCGGAGGAATATATATGAAAAAACTGACATTTGCCATACTGGGCATGGGCAACCGCGGCACAGTATATGCAAAAAATATCTGTAATTACCCTGATCGCGCTCAGGTGGTGGCAATATCCGACACCCGCAGAGTGCGTCTTGACTCGGCAAACAAGTTTTTGCAGCTTGATGAGAGCCGTCTTTTTGCCTCGGCAGAGCAGCTGCTTGAGCAGCCCAAGCTTGCCGACATGATGGTGGTAGCCACTCAGGATGCCCAGCACAAAGACCACGCCATCCGCGCATTGGAAAAGGGCTACGACCTCATACTGGAAAAGCCCATCTCCAACCGCCTGCAGGACGTTGCCGATATAGCCGATGCGGCAAAAAAGCTGGGCAGAACGGTATTTGTCAGCCACGTGCTGCGCTACACACCCTTTTATCGGCAGATAAAGGAGCTTTTGCAGCAGGGCACGGTGGGCAGGATCATGGCGGTGGAGGCTTGCGAGTACGTAGGATATTATCATCAGGCACATTCTTTTGTCCGCGGCAACTGGCACAACAGTGAGCAGTGCTGCCCCATGATACTGGCAAAAAGCTGCCACGATATGGATATTCTGCTGTGGCTTATCGATGAGCCCTGCCTGCGCGTAAACTCTTTTGGCGATCTGAGCTACTTCAAGCGGGAAAATGCGCCGGCTGACTCTGCCGAGCGCTGCCGCGACTGCAAGGTAGCTTGCCCCTATAATGCGCAGGAGTTCTACCTCAAATCCATCCCCGGCTGGCCTGCCAACGTGCTGCATCCCGAGCCTAATGAGCAAAACATCCTCAAAGCCCTCGATGAGACCGACTACGGCAGATGCGTGTTCAAAATGGACAACGACGTTGTCGACCATCAGACCTGCAATATGCAGTTTGCAAACGGTGCGGTTGCGACCTTCCATATGTCGGCATTCAACAATAAGTGGACCCGATATATCCGCATAATGGGCACAGAGGGTGAGATCTGGGGCACAATGGGCGACAACAAGGTGCATTGGCAGCGTTTTGGCGAGCAGGAGCACACAATCGAGCTGAACGCCGAGCAGGTCAACGCATCGGGTCACAGCGGCGGCGACAGCGGACTGGTCTATGACGTTATCCGTTATATGCAGGGCGAGGAGTTTGACACAAGCTCGGTCACCCTGATAGAACGCAGCGTGGACAGTCACTATCTGGCATTTGCCTGCGAGCACAGCCGCCTGCATGACGGCTCTTTGGTGGACTTTGGCGAGTACAAAAAACAACTGAGCAAATAAAAACAGCGGTTCAGCCGTAGCTGAACCGCTTATTTTTTGCTTATTTGTTGAGATATTCGTCGGTTGCCAGAACATACTGCACAAGCAGACGCATAGCCTCAAAAAATCCGGGTATCCAGATCTTTTCATCGGGTGCGTGAGCGCCGCCGTGACCCTTGGGCATCTCAAGTCCCGCCTTGCCGTCTGCGGTGGGAGTGCCGATGCAGGTGCCTATGCCGATTGCCTGGGTGCAGTCGCCTGCCAGATTGAGGGGAGTGGCGTAGGTCTTGCCGCCCATGGTGTAGGGCTTGGAGCTTTTGCCCGTCAGCTCGTTGTAGAGCTCTGCCAGCTCAAGAGGCAGGGTGCAGCTGTCTTTGAGCACGAATGCGGGGCGGTTGTCCGAGCGCACAACAGGCCAGCCAAAGCCCTCAAATGCCTGCTCGGTCTGTTTTTCGAGCCACTCGCCGGTCTCACCCACGCCGTAGCGCACGTTAAAGCCAAGCTCAATATTGTCGTCTGCCATTCTGCCGGTGCCGTTGCCTATGGTCAGCGCACCGAATGTGGGGTCGGAGAAGTTTATGCCAAAAATCTCGCCTGTGTAATCACTCAGCAGCTTGTCCATCACAGCAAAGCCCTCGCGGTCACTCTCGCTGAGCGCCTGAACGTCGCGGAGCAGCGCAGCGATAAGCTTGTTGGAGTTGATGCCGTTCTGGGGTGCGGACACGTGAGCCGAAATACCCTGAGCGGTCAGCGTGACGCTGCTTACTCCCTCAAGCATGGTAATATCGGTGCGGCCCTGCAGCTTGCTCTGCAGCTCCTGAACAAGTCCGTCGAGCTTTTTGAGTTCGATAACGGTCTTGTCAACGACCACGTTGATGGCATCACCGCCGCGGAAAGCTACAACAGACTCAAAAGCCTGCTTGGGTGTGACGTAGAATCGGTAGATGCCCTTTTCGCCTATGGCACAGGGGAAGCCTGCGTCGGGCGTCATGGAAAAATCGGGCATAGGCTCGTTTTTGATAAACGCCGCCATATCGGGCGAGCCTACTTCCTCGGCAGAGCCTATGATCGATACAAGCTTGCATTTGAGCGGCAGATCAAGCTCGCGGAACATACGCAGCACGCCCAGCGCCATCATAATACCCGATTTGTCGTCGCCGGCGCCTCTGCCGATCATGGTGTCCTCAATGATAACCGGCTCAAAAGGTGTGGTGTATGTCCAGCCGTCGCCGCCGGGTACAACGTCGGCATGACCAAACAGACCGATGCTCTTTTTTCCCTCGCCGTATGTGGACACGGCATAGGTGTCGTCGCCTATGCGTGTGTCAAACCCGAACCCGGAGAACATATCCGCGCAGTAATCCAGCGCGGCGCGGGCAGCCTTGCCGTAGGGTGCGCCCTCTTCGGGGGCAGATACCACCGAGGGGATACGCACAAGCTCCAGCCACAGATCGATTATCTGCCGGCGGTTTGCCTCAATCCATGCCCGGACTTTTGCATCAATTTCGCGGTTTATCATATTCTGCTCCTTAGACGGTGGCTTTGATAGCCTTGTAGGTGTGCAGGATGTTCAGATCTTCGGGCATATCCAGACCGTGAGAGCCGACGTACTGCTTTTCGTTGTCGCCGTCGATGGGGTGGCAGCCGTGATCCATAGCATAGCCCAGCAGGGTATTGTGGCTCTGCCAGTTGTTCTCGATCAGGCGGCAGAACTCGGCAAAAGCATAGCTGTTAGCCTTGAGTTCAGCCAGAGACTCGGCATCCTCGGGACCCGAGCGGTGCATACGTGCGTCATAGTTGCCGTTGTAGCAGAGGATAAAATCATGCTCGTCGCGGATTATCAGCTCGGCTGCCTTGGCGTTGGCTTCGGGAATGGAGGGGAAGTTGAAATAATCCATCTCGCGCTCCAGATAGATCTTGCTCAAACTGCACTGACCGTGGGTGACCAGCGCGCATTTCTTGCCTGCACGGAGCAGAGCATCAAACAGAGTGTCTATTGTGATAACGGGCTTTTCATACTTGCGGATGCCGTGTACCTCGGGCTGAGCGCCTGTGTACATAGTGCCGAAGCATACGGGTGTAACCGAGGGCATAACCGTGCAGAAGGGGATCTCAATATCGCCCAGCGCCTTGACCTCGCGGGAAAAATAGGGGTACTTTTCATATATCCACTGTGCAACCGCGTCGGGATTGTACATAAAAATGCGGTCGACCTTCTTGCCGCCGAATGCCTGATCGATAAATGCGTTGAGCTCCTCGTTGGCATTGGCTGCGTGAGCGGGGGGTGTGACGCCGTAAGCATAAGCCAGCGATGCGCACAGAGTATCCAGAGAGGTCTTGTTAAGCTCGTTGTTCATAGCGTAGTCTCCTTTATTATTATATAGGTATAAATGCCGTATATTATATATATGTATAATAGCATCTGAAAACAT
>JAFYMQ010000163.1 GCA_017556565.1 Clostridia bacterium
AGGCGCGATTTGCAATCTTGGAGGGAACGGGGTTTCGCGCATTATACAAGCAATACGAGCGCAGACAGTACCGTGTGTACGGCAAGCGAAGGATTAGTTCCCTGCACACAACAAAAAACAACCGCTGACAAGTCAGCGGTTGTTTTTATGTTTATTTTATTCTTCCAGTCCAAAGCCGGTAATAAAGGCGCGGGTAAGTTCACTCTTGGGATTGTCAAACACCTGCTCGGGTGTGCCTTCTTCTTCTATAACGCCGTTTGCCATGAAGATGACCTTGTCTGCCACCATATGGGCAAAGTCCATTTCGTGGGTGACGACAACCATGGTACGGTCGGAGGATTTGAGGCTGCGGATAACGCGCAGCACCTCACCGGTCAGGTTGGGGTCAAGAGCCGAGGTAGGCTCGTCAAAGCAGAGTATTTCAGGCGAGAGTGCAAGGGCGCGTGCAATGGCTACACGCTGCTGCTGTCCGCCGGACAGCTGGCAGGGATAGCTTTGTGCCTTGTCCGCAAGTCCGACACGCTCGAGCAGATCGTCTGCGGTCTTGCTTATCTCTTCCAGGATAGCTTTTTTGTTCTGCTTGTAGTCTTCCCGCTCCTGAGAGAGCAGTTCCAGCGCCAGAGTCACGTTCTTGTGTACGGTGTACTGGGGGAACAGGTTGAAGTTCTGGAACACCAGACCGAAGTGCAGGCGTTTTTTGCGGATCTCGTCGTCATTGTCGTGACCGTCAAGCAGCGGCTTGTCAGACACGGTGATCTGACCGCCGTCGGGGGTCTCGAGGAAGTTAAGGCAGCGCAGCAGGGTTGTCTTGCCGCTGCCCGACGAGCCGATTATTGCCAGAACCTCGCCTTTTTCCAGAGAAAAGCTGACACCCTTGAGAACCTGCAGGGAACCGAAGCTCTTTGTTAAGTTTTCTACAGTCAAATGTGCCATTTTTTAACCTCTGAAATAGTCAAGTTTCTTTTCAAGCTTGCCCAGCAGGATGGTAAGTATACCGACAAATATCAGGTAGAACACGCCTGTGTAGAACAGCGGCCAGATAAGCGCCTTGGTTGCGGCAAGATGCTTTGCCTGATAGATTATCTCGGTGACGACGATGCAGTTTGCCAGTGCGGTGTCCTTGATCAGGGTGATGATCTCGTTGGACATGGGGGGAACGATGCGCTTGATGACCTGTACCAGCACGATCTTGCGGAAGATCTGGGACTTGGTCATACCCAGCACGTAGCCCGCCTCATACTGGCCGTAAGATATGCTCTCGATACCGCCGCGGTATATCTCAGAAAAATAGCAGGCATAGTTGATGGTGAAAGCAATCAGAACCGCCACGATTCTGCCCGCATCCTCAACTCCGTAATTGACCAGCATGAATATGTCTATCTTGCTGAACATGGGGAAGTTGAAAAGCAGACCGGGTACGTAGTAAATGATGAATATCTGCAGCATGAGGGGTACGCCTCGGACTATCCATACTATAACCTTGGACAGAGCTTTGAGGGGTTTGAACTTGCTCATCGAACAAAAGGCTATAGGCAGACCAAGCGGTGCACCGCAAAGCAGTGTCACCGCAAAGATCAATAAAGATAATTTGAAGCCCTCAAACAGAAATGATGTTACCTGAATAAATGTCATATCTGATAAGGTATGTAATCTTACTTCTGGTCAGCGAAGTCGGTGATAGCTGTGTTGGACAGACCGTACTTTTCAGCCAGCTTGGCAATAGTGCCGTCTGCTGCCAGCTTCTCAAGCTGCTTGTTGACGTTTGCTGTCAGCTCGCTGCCCTTCTTGAAGCCGATTGCGTAGAACTCTACGTCGCTGGACAGAGCGTCAACGATCTCAAGATCGGCATAGTCGCCCTTGCCGCAGTAGCTCTTTGCCAGCTGTGCATCCAGTACGCAGAAAGCAGCGGTGCCGCTCTTGACCTCGAAGAGGCAGTCGGTCTGCTTGAGGAAGCCCTTGATGGTAGCGCCCTCGAAGGAAGCTGCATAGCCTTCGCCTGCAGAGCCGCTCTCGGCTGCGCCCTGCTTGCCAGCAAGGTCAGCTGCGGTAGCGATGCCGGAGTCCTTCTTGACAACGACTACCTGACGGTTTTCCATATAGTTGTAGGAGAAGTCGACCTTGTCAGCTCTCTGGATGCCGTCATCGTCAGCGCTGTTAGCGGTGAAGCCGTTCCATACGCAGTCAATGTTGCCGGAGTTGAGGTCGGTGTACTTTGCGCTCCACTCGATCTCTTTGAAGATAACCTTGTAACCAAGACCTTCGAATACAGCCTCAGCCAGCTCGGTGTCAAAGCCGATCAGCTTGCCGTTCTCGTCCAGATAGTTCATAGGTGCATAATCGGTGTAGCCGACTACAACAGTCTTCTCTTCGCCGCAGCCTGCAAACAGAGCGATAGCGGCAGCCAGTACCAGTGCCAGTGCGATAATCTTTTTCATTGTGAATGTCTCCTTTGTGTGTTAAGTTTTTCGACGATGCTTATTTTAGCACTTTAGTGTGATAAAGTCAATAGCTATTTTGCACAATTTTCAAACTTTTTTTGCCCTCAGGTATCGATCCTGTCAAGATTGTGGATATTTTTGTTGCGGTAGACGAGGTCGTCACGCACGGTAAACCCGATGCTCTCCCAAAAATCGTTGCCCGTTTTGTTGCGTTCAAATGCCACCAGCGCCACCTTGTGTATGCCTTCTTTTTCAAGCGCCTGCATAGCGGCATCGACCAGCGCTTTGCCCACGCCCTGCCTGCGGTATTTGAGGGCAACTGCAGTGTGATAGATATATCCCCGCCTGCCGTCGTGACCTGCCATAATGATGCCGATGATCTCTCCCTCCGCCTCGGCAACAAATACTGTGTTGGGGTTGCGCGCCAGGTATTTTTCGATGCCGTCGCGGCTCTCGTCTGTGGTATTGAGCCCCATGCCGGGTGTGTTGAGCCACAGACGGTAGACGCTGTCGTAATCTGATATAGTCATTGTACGGACGTTATACATAATATTGCCCCCGATAACAGATATATTAAAACGGAGAAGATAGGTTATCCTCTCCGTTTTGATTTTTACAGTATTGTGGCAAGCTCCTCTATAGGCTTGCTTTCAAAGTGCATGGGCAGGGGTGCTGCGTCCTCGGCGGCGTAGCCGATGGGCAGCAGGTTGAGAGGCTCTACGTTCTCGGGCAGGGAGAATGCATCCTTCAGCTTCTGGGGGTCGTAGTGATGTACCCAGCAGGAGGTCAGACCCATATCCTGAGCTTTGAGCATCATGTATGCGGTGACGATTGCAGCATCGGTCTCGGCTGCCGATCTGCCACTGTAGCGATTGCGCCATGCAGCGGTCATATCGGCACAGACCATCATGACCAAAGGCGCATTGAAAGCACACTTGGTGCAGGCGCGAACCTTTGCTACTGCATCTTCGCTCTTGAGCACGTACACCCTCTGAGGCTGATCGTTGTGGCCGGTGGGAGCTATGCGCATAGCCTCCAGCAGTGCATCGATCTTGCTGTCCTCCACGGGGGTATCTTTGAAGCTTCTGACAGAGAAGCGCTCTTCAAAAATCTTACTCAGTTCCATAGTTACTTTGCCCACTCTCCTGTTGCGGCACACTTGAGGTATGCATTGATGAATCCGTCAAGGTCACCGTCCATAACTGCGCCGATGTTGCCGTTCTCGAAGCCGGTACGGTGGTCTTTTGCCAGAGTGTAGGGCATGAATACGTAGGAACGGATCTGGCTGCCCCACTCGATCTTCTTCTGCTCGCCCTTGATATCCTCGATCTTGTCCAGATGCTCGCGCTCTTTGATCTCCATCAGCTTACTCTTGAGCATACGCATAGCAACCTC
>JAFYMQ010000164.1 GCA_017556565.1 Clostridia bacterium
CCCACACCCGAACCTGCTCCCGAGCCCACACCCGAGCCTACTCCTGAGCCTACTCCCGAACCTACTCCCGAACCTACACCCGAACCTACACCCGAGCCTACCCCTGAGTCGGGTGACGGGCAGCGCATCCATGAGCAGGTGCCCATATTGATGTATCACGAGGTCAACGACCTGCTTGCCAACAGTTTGTATCTTTCGGTAGCCGATTTCAAGGCCCATCTGGATTATTTTGAGCAGGCGGGCATCACTCCCATCAGCATGCAGCAGCTGTATGACCATTGGTTTTGCGGCGCATCTTTGCCCGACAAGCCCATAGTTCTCACATTTGACGACGGCTACGTCAGTATGTACAACACGGTCTATCCCCTGCTCCGTGAGCGCGGCTGGACGGGTACGTTTTTCTGCATTACCGATGCCCGCTGGGGAGAAAACAGTCTGTCCGAGCAGATGATCGCCGAAATGGCAGCAAACGGCATGGAGATAGGCAGCCACACCGTCTCGCACTGGGAGCTTGATTCTCTGTCGGAAAGCTCGATGAACAGACAGCTTCAGGAGTCCAAAGAGGTACTTACAACCATTACCGGCTGCGAGATCACGGCTTTGTGCTACCCTGCCGGCAAATACAACGATGACACCCAGACGGCCGCCGCGCAGGCAGGCTATCTGTGCGCGGTCACCACAAAAAACGGCTTTGCCGAAAAATCCCAGGGTATGTTTGCCCTCAGACGCATCCGCGTCAGCGAAGGCTACGGCGCGTACTGGCTGAAAAACGCTCTTGCGCCGCTGGGATATTGACATACCGCCAACGATATTTTGAGGGTTGATTTGGCACACGCTATGTGCTATAATCCAATCCGTATTGAGAATGCAGACAAATTGAGCCTTGTGCCCAACAAGTTTGCACAGGAACAGGGAGGATACACTATGTTAGACGCACGTTATCTGTTCTGCGACCGCGACAACAGCGATGCTCTTGTTGCCGAGAACGTACATCCTTTTACCGCCCTCAGCGACGGCTGCAAGGTCTACGGCAGAATACACACCCCCGCATTTTACAACGAAACCGACCGCGCACCTCTGGCTATTTTTCTCCACGGCTTTCCCGGACTTGAGCGCAATATGGACACACCCTATTACCTCAACCGCGCAGGTATAGCTTCTGCATACTTTGCATTCCGCGGCGTATGGGGCAGCCACGGCGACTATACTTTCAGCCATCTTATTGAGGACGTTTTTGCCGTTATCAAGCATCTTGTTGATCGCGCCGACACCTATCGCATCGACCCTCAGCGCATCTATCTGATCGGTCACTCCATGGGCGGCTTTACCGCTATGAACGCCATCGCTCAGGGCGCACCCGTCAAGGGCGGCGTGCTTATGTGTCCCTGCGATTGGGGCGGATGCTACATAAAAGAGCGCGAATGGTCGCTCAATCTGCTCAAAGCCAAGGACAGCGGCTACTTCAAGCTTGCTCACGAGAACTCCATGCTCGAGGATATTGATGCTCATGCCGAGGAGTGGAGCTTTGTCAACCTTATTGACAAGCTGCCCGAAAAGACTCCCCTCCACTTTATCGTAGGCTCGGGAGATTTGACCACACCCTCGGGCAAGCACGTTGAGCCTGTCTATGAGCTGCTGAAGAGCAAGGGCAGAACCACCTCTTTCACCGTTTTTGAGGACAGCCACAACCTGCCCAAGAGCCGCACCAAGCTGGCTCAGAAGCTGTTTGACCTCATCGAGGAAATGGAACGCAACTGAATATAAGCATAACAAAACCGCCTCGGCACAGCTATCCGAGGCGGTTATATTTTTGCGTTTTACAGTACGAAGGGGATGGAGCGGAGGATGTCCATAAGATTATCGGTCTCCATGCGGATGGTGTGGGAGTCGATCTGTACAAATCCGGGGTAATAGGAGGACTTGACTGCCTGGGGATGCTCTTTGAAGGACACCTCATAGACAAAATGCTCGGGGATGGTGCAAAGAGCGTCGGTCAGATCCTGTCTGAGGGCTTTTTCTGCGCCTTCGCGGATCAGGTCGCAGGCGTAAGCAGGCTGCTTGCAGCGGGTGTAGCCGCCCAGACCGTCTTTGACGGCGACTGTCTGCAGCTTGGGATGCAGCTCGCGGCTATCCTCTGTCAGCATCTTGTCACCTGCAAGGAACACGGTGGGCACTCCTGCCATAGCGCAGGCATAGCTGTAGAGCAAAAACTCCGAGCAGGGCTGACCGTTGATGGTAATACGGGTGGTTCTTGCGGTGTAGGTGTGGGAGAGGGGGTTGCCGTTTCTGCCTGCGGCAGAGTGGTAGCCTACGAACATGGCGGCATCAAAGCTGCCGTCGATACCCTCGACCATGGTGATGGGGCTGGAGTTGCCGCCGCGGATGACCTCGCAGCATTTGGGCAGCTGGCTCAAGTCTATATTGCGGCTGGTGCCGTGGGCATCCTTGATCAGTATATAGTCTGCGCCTGCGGCGATGGCACCCTCACAGGCAGCTTTGACCTCATTGGTCATCTGCTGGGCGGCAGCAGGGTATTCTGCCTGACCCTTGCGGGTCTCGTCCCAATTGGTAGTCCATGCACAGCCTTCGATATCGGCGCTTATAAAAACTCTCATAAAAAATCCTCCTCATATATTGGCGGTCTGCTACGGCTTTATTATACGCAAGAGGGTGGGATTTTTCAATAGTTAGAGTTGATTTTGGGTCTGGGTTGTACTATAATTATACTGAATTATAATGCGTTTTTATGTCCAAAAATACTTGGAGGCAAAAATATGAAAAACAAAAAGGTGCTTATAGGTTACATGTACGTAATCATCAGCGGAATACTGTTCGGCTCTATGCCGCTGATGGCAGATTTTATCTACTCGGAGGGTGTCAACTCTCTCTCTTTGGTTTTCTGGCGCAATATTCTGTCCATACCCATACTGGGCGTGCTGGCGTATCTGCAGACCGGCTCGCTTAAAATCAACCGCAAGGCTCTGCCCTCCATCGCTGCGGTCGGTATGTCGGGCTGCTGCATCACTCCCTTTTTGCTCTTTTCTTCTTACAACTATATTGCATCGGGCACAGCCACAGTTTTCCACTTCATCTACCCCGCAATGGTCGTTGTGGGCGGTTTTCTCATCTTCAGGCAGAAGATCAGTCTGGGCCGTCTGCTCAGCGTGCTTACGTGCATTGCCGGTATCCTCATGTTCTACGATCCCAGTGAGCCTCTCGATCTGACCGGCAGCGTACTGGCTCTGCTGTCGGGTATTGCCTACACCGCATACATCCTGCTGCTTTCCAAGTTCAAGTACAAGGAGATCTCCGGATTTTTGTTCTCCTTCTACATCTCGCTGATCTCCACCGTGGCGCTGTTTATTATCTGCATAGTAACCGGCGAGCTGACCCTCCCCAAGACCTTCTTCGGCTGGGGCATGTGCGTGCTCTTTGCTCTGGCAGTCAACGTCGGTGCGGTGGTACTCTTCCAGCGCGGTACGTTCTATATCGATGCACAGCGCGCCGCTATCCTGTCCACCACCGAGCCTATCACCAGCATCTTTTTGGGTGCACTGTTCCTCAACGAGACCATCGGCATGCGCACCGCGATCGGCTCTTTCTTCGTGCTGATGGCAAGCGTGCTTATCGCGCTGTTCGACATCAAACAGCATCAGGATGAAGAAGCCGCCGAGGAAGCCGCTCAGGAAAAAGCTCAGGCATAACAGAAAGGATCACCAATGCTTAAAAAACTCTTTGGCCCCACCGATATGACGGTGGGCACTCCGTGGAAGGCTATACTGATGTTCACCTTCCCCATGATCATCGGCAATATCGCACAGCAGCTTTATAACACCGTTGACACCATCGTGGTCGGCAAATACATCGGCGACAACGCTCTGTCCGCCGTAGGCAGCGCAGGCCCTATAGTCAACCTGCTGCTGGTACTGTTTATCGGCATATCCACCGGCGCAGGAATAATGGTTGCGCAGTATTTTGGTGCAAAGAGCCGTGAGGATCTGTCCTACACCATCGGCAACTGCATCGTGGTAACCGCTATCGC
>JAFYMQ010000165.1 GCA_017556565.1 Clostridia bacterium
TCACCTTCCCCGAAAATGCCAAGACAATGTTTGCAGAGGCAGAAAAACAGGCCAAGGAAAGATATCAGGAGTTCAAAAAAATGTCCGAGGACAAATAAATAACTACACGCAGAGGCTGTGGAGTGATCCGCAGCCTCTGTTGCATATGCTCCAAAGATGTAGTACAATACCGATATAAAGCTCACAAGGAGGATATACTATGGCTAAACTTGAAAGAACGCTCAGCGGCAGTTTTGACAGCTGGCTCGACCGTATAGTTGACGGGATACAAAACAGCAGTCTGTCGGCCACGCTGGAGGACGGCAGTGATTTTTGCATGGGAGACGCCCGGTGCAGTGTGCGTGTTTTTGAGCGGTACAGCTTCTCCGGCTCCAACCGCGTCAGTATGAACGTGACCTTGTTTCAGAGTGGAGACGGCCCGATATTTTTGTCGGGTATCACCTCAGGCGGCAGTCAGGCTGTGTTTTTTAAGTTCAACACCCTCGGTGAGGAAGCCTTCCTCGACAAGCTGAGCGAGCTTCTGTAAACAGATCGGAGGCAAAAATATGATTCTCGAGCTTCGTGATATCAACAAATCATTCGGCGACAAGCAGGTGCTGTGCGGCGTGTCTTTTGCCGCAGAGAGCGGCAAGGCTTTTGGACTTCTGGGCAGAAACGGAGCAGGAAAGACCACCTCCATCCGCATACTCATGGACGTCGTTCCCGCCGACAGCGGAGAGGTGCTCACAGACGGCAAACCCATAGACTACAAGAGGATAGGCATCGGCTATCTGCCCGAGGAGCGCGGTCTCTACCCCAAAAAGACCATCATCGACCAGCTTGTTTATCTGGCGCAGCTTAAAGGTATGGACCGTAAGTCCGCCACAAGATCCATCGACCAATGGCTGGAAAGGCTGGGTATGACCGAATACCGCAACAAGCGGCTGGACACCCTGTCCAAAGGCAATCAGCAGAAGATCCAGCTCATTACCGCACTGGCTCACGACCCGGACATCGTCATACTTGACGAACCGTTTTCGGGCCTTGATCCCGTCAACGCCATGCTGCTCAAGGACGTGGTGCGCGAGCAGATCGCACGCGGCAAAATAGTGCTGTTCTCCAGCCATCAGATGAGCTATATCGAGGAGTTCTGTGACAGTATAGCCATTCTCAACGGCGGCAAGGTGGTTCTCAGCGGTGACTTGCACGATATCAAGCGCAATTATCCCCGTGACCGTCTGGTCATTCGCAGCGACAGTCCCGAGGCCATAGAGAGGGATTTCGGCGCCGACTGCACACGCCTGAGCGGCGGCAGCCTGCTTTTGCGCCTGCCCTCCCCCGAGCACAAAAAGACGGTCATGGCACAGCTTGCGTCAAACTACGACATTGACGAGGTCAAAATCTACGAGCCTTCGCTGAACGATATTTTCATCGAGTACGCAGGCGACGGTGCAAAGGAGGAGTGAGCCATGAAGCAGTTTGGCACTATAATGGGTTTTGAACTCCGAGGATATTTCAGGAACAAAATATTCATAGGCATAACCTTGTTTTTGGTGGTGCTTATGGGCGTGGTAATGTTCTTTCCGCAATTACGCAGCGCATTCGGCTCCGACTCTGCAGACGACACACCCGCAGGCGAGCTGCCGCTGATGCTGATCAAAACGAGCAGCAGCGAATACGCGCAGCTTGTGGCGGATACCTTTGCTCAGGCGTTCGGCGGATACCGTATCGAGCTGACGGACGCGGTCACTCAGGATATCAAAGAGCAGATAGTGTCCGGTGAGGCAGAATGCGCCTTTGTGATGACCTCCCCCACCGAATACGTCTACTATGTGAATAATCTGTCCATGCACGACTCCAACAGGGCTGTTGCCGACTCGGTACTGCAACAGGTCTATCAGATGAACGCTATGATCGGCAGCGGTATGACTCAGGCCGATGCCGCTGCGGTGATGGGTATACAGATAAACGGCACCGTGGAGAATCTGGGCAAGAATCAGATGGAGAACTTCTTCTATACATATATAATGATTTTTGCTCTGTATATGGTCATATTGCTCTACGGACAGATGGTTGCCACCAATGTGGCCACCGAAAAAAGCTCCCGTGCCATGGAGGTGCTGATTACCAGCGCCCGCCCCACATCTATGATGTTCGGCAAGGTGCTGGCATCCTGCCTGGCAGGCTTTGTACAGCTGATCGTGGTGTTCGGCTCGGCGCTGGTGTTCTTTAAGCTCAACGAGTCCTACTGGGGCGACAATGAGCTGATCAAATCTCTGTTCAACATCCCGCCTGATCTGCTGGGATATATGCTGGTATTCTTTGTGCTGGGATTTTTGATCTATGCGTTTATGTTCGGTGCCGTAGGCTCCACAGCCTCCAAGCTTGAGGATATCAACACCTCTGTAATGCCCATCACCGTGCTGTTTGTCATAGCATTCGTGGTGGTTATGACCTCTATGGCATCGGGCAACGTAGACAACACCCTGATGGTGGTATGCTCATACATCCCGTTCACCTCACCCATGGCGATGTTTACCCGAATAGCTATGAGTACTGTGCCCGTATACGAAATAGCCGCCTCTGTCGCCGTGCTGATAGGCTCTGCGGCAGGTGTGGGCTATATTTCGGCAAAAATATACCGTGTAGGCGTGCTCCTCTACGGCTCCAAGCCCAAACTCACATCCCTGCTCAAAGCCGTATGGAAAGCATAAAAAAGTAGTATTGACGCCTCGCCCGACAGGTACAAACGCCTGTCGGGCGAGGGTAAAAAAATATCGGCTTTTTTGAAAAAAGTTTCGAAAAAAGTGTTGACAAATAAGGCTTGAGTGTGTATAATAACACTTGTGCTTGAGAGAGCAAAACAGAATATGCGGATGTGGCGGAATTGGCAGACGCGCATGGTTCAGGTCCATGTGAAAGCAATTTCATGGGGGTTCAAGTCCCTTCATCCGCACCA
>JAFYMQ010000019.1 GCA_017556565.1 Clostridia bacterium
GGTGGTGGGGATGTCGCTCTTCTTGTACTTGCCGGTGCACAGGGTGATCAGGGTATAAGCGATAGCGCCGATACCGATACCGTTGGAGATGGAGTATGTCAGAGGCATCATGATCAGAGCAAGGAATGCGGGAACAGCGGAACGTACATCCTGCATATCAACCTTGGAGAAGTTTCTCATCATCAGAACGCCAACGTAGATCAGAGCGGGAGCGGTTGCGCAAGCGGGAACCAGCTTTGCCAGAGGAGTGAGGAACAGGCAGAGCAGGAAGCAGCCTGCGGTAACAACGCTGGTCAGACCGGTACGACCGCCAGCAGCAACGCCTGCTGCGGACTCAACGAAGGTGGTGCAGGTGGAGGTACCCAGAGCTGCGCCGGCAACGGTTGCAACAGAGTCACAGGTCATGCACTTGTCAACGTCGATGGGGTCGCCGTCTTCGTCAAGCAGATCAGCCTGAGCAGCGGTGCCGTACAGAGTGCCGATTGTATCGAACATATCGACCAGGCAGTAGGTGATGATGAGCATTACAGCAGACAGAACGCCGCCGATGAGCTCGCCGGTGAAAGCGTCTTTCCAGGCCTGAGCCTTGAATACGCCGGTAACACCAACAGATGCGAAATCCTTGAAGGACTGGCCGACCTGGCTCATATCAAAGGAAGGAGCAGTGCCGGTAGTAATGTAGTAAGCAACAGTGATAACAACGATACTGATCAGAACAGAGCCCTTGATATTCAGCTTGTCCAGAACAGCGATAAGAAGAACACCGATCAGAGCCAGCAGAGCGGGCAGAGCGGTAGCTGTAAATGTGCCGTTTGCGATAGCGCCGTGGAAGTCGGTGAACTGAACCAGGGTGTACTGGTTAGCCTGAATGATGCCGACGTTCTGGAAGCCGATGAAGGCGATGAACAGACCGATACCTGCGGGAATGGACTTTTTGAGGCAGTCGGGCAGGGATCTTGCGACCTTGGAACGGAGCTTGGTGATGGAGAACAGCAGGAATACCAGACCGGAAACCAGAATGATAACCAGACCTGCCTGATAGCCGGCAATCAGATCGCCGCCGGTGATCAGAGCGGGCAGAATGAAGCTTACGAAGAAGAAGGAGTTAAGACCCATGCCGCAAGCCTGTGCAAAAGG
This sequence comes from Clostridia bacterium, assembly GCA_017556565.1. GTDB lineage: Bacteria > Bacillota > Clostridia > Oscillospirales > Butyricicoccaceae > RGIG3513. The sequence continues at coordinate 1,138 of JAFYMQ010000019.1, forward strand.
CATCTTGGCATACAGACCCATCAGCAGGGTACCGATGACTGCAACAACGATGGATGCTACGTAAACAGCATTCCAGATTGTGCCGAAATCACCGTCAAAATTAAAGCTGGTGATCTGGTTGGGGTTGGTAATGACGATGTAGGCCATTGCGAAGAAGGTTGTCAAGCCGGCGATTATCTCGGTCTTGACGTTGGAGCCGCGTTCGGAAATTTTGAAAAACTTATCCATATTCGTTTCTCTCTCCCCTATTCTTTTTATTTAATCTGCACAAAGCAAATTATGTCTTAATTATAAACAACTGCTCCCCAAAAATCAAGTATATATATTCACAATTTGCCAAAAAAGACGGATGCTTATGCAGAAAAGTAAAACTGCGAGACTTCCAATAGAGAAGTCTCGCAGCTGCTGGGCTTTTTGTGTTTGGTATTGCCGCAGTTTTCCCGATTAAAACTCAATCGGGCATACGGGCGATTATTTCTTTCATGATCTCCTTGCTTTCGGGAGTGAGGATATAGACGGTGCTCCGACCTTTTTCATTGTCTTTGCTGGCAGCCAGAGTGGATACGATACTATCTATGTCACCGTACATTCGATCCACAATTATTCTGTACCGCCATCCGTTATCTCCGGGATCATCGTGAGTGTATTCATAGGTCAAAGCTTTGAGACGCGAAACAAACCACTCAATATCCTCGGCGCTGTCAAAGCTGCGGTGTTCTCCCGTGTTGCCGCTTTGGAGCCAAATTTTTTCAACCGGATTGCCCTCAAGATCGTCAAGGGGGAACACGCGGTTGTCGGCAGTTTCATCGGACTCACCGGGCATAAGGGCGATTATTTCTTCCATGATCGGCACGCTTTCGGGGGTGAGCGTGTAGATCTTGTCGTTATACTTGACCGCACCCGAAGATACGATGAATTGGTCAGAATTTTCGGTGTCCTTTGACTCATAATACACGGTCACGCTGTATGTGTATCCCTGTGTAGGTGTAGCAAGCTTTACTTTGTTGTACTCAAGCTTGTTGAGGAGAGTGACAAGTTTTTCGAGCTCGTCCTCTTGAGAAAAGTCGTTTCGCTCTCCGTCATTACCCGTCATCAGACGGATATAGGTCACGTCTCCAAGCGAGTAGTCAAAAAGCGCCTTGTCACGCACGTTTATTCCGCTGCCGCGCAGCTTGAGGTCATAAACAACGTACCCCGCTATCGCCCCAAGCACAAGCGCCGCAACGATGCAGATGATGATAACCGTCTTTTTTGTAAACAGCATACTTTTGTACCTCCTTGTATTTGTTTAGACCGAAAAATCTCAAAAAAGTTCCCTTGATTTTCCATAAACATTAACAGACAGGGTCTTTTTGTCTTTTTACGGACAGTTCGACGTTCTTGGACGGCTCAATCGATGCAGTTGCCCCCTCTGCGGTGAGCCGAGGGGGCATACATATTATATATACGGTTATTTCAAATGCACCATATCTCTTGTGATGTCTGCGAGGGTTTTTGCGCCGCACATTGCCATGGTGTCGCGGAGTTCTGCGCCAAGCTTTTCGATATACAGTCTGACGCCATCTTCGCCGCCGCCGTAGACCGCGGTGACAAAGGGACGGCAGATAAGCACGCCGTCTGCGCCCAGCGCCAGCGCTTTGAACACGTCGACACCCGAGCGGATGCCGCCGTCAACCAGCACCTTGACGCCTGTGCCCTTGAGGGCGCGAGCGATATCCTCCAGCACCTCGGCGGTGGCGGGGCACTGATCCAGCACTCTGCCGCCGTGGTTGCTGACCACCACAGCCGCTGCGCCCGCTGCACGGGCTTTGAGCGCGCCGCGGACGGTCATAACTCCCTTGACGATAAAGGGCACCTGAGCCATACGTGCTATCTCAGAGAGCTCCTCAACGTTCTTGCTGCCTGCGGGCGGGGTCATATTCTTGAGAAAAGGCAGACCCGCGGCATCAATATCCATAGCGCAGGCAAAGCTGCCGCTGGATTTGACCAGCTCAAGCTTATCTGCTACGGTCTGAGCATTCCACGGCTTGACGGTGGGCACGCCGCAGCCGCCGTTTTCGGCTATGACCGAACACGCCGAGCCCATGACCTGCTCGTCCGTGCCGTCACCGGTGAAGGCTGCAATACCGCTGTCGCGGCAGGCTTTGACCAGCACGGAGTTATAGCTGAGATCGTCGTACTTGTCGCTGTAATGCAGGCGCACCGCACCCACCGGGCCGGCAAAGAAGGGGTAGCTGAAAGTCCTGCCGAACAGTCTGAGTGTGGTGTCGGGGGGCACATTATCGCAGATGGTGTCCATATTGACGCGGATAGCCTGCCAAGCGTCAAAATTGCGTATAGCCGTGTCGCCCATGCCCTTTGCGCCCGGGCCGGGGATCTTATTTGAGCATGCCTTGCCGTTGCACACGGGGCAGGCTTTGCAATACTGACCGATGCAGGTTCTTGCCTGCTCTATAACGTCCTGATAATTCATACCGATCTCCTGTTACAGTTCGTCGGAGAAGAATGTGACAAGCTCCTCCATAAAATCCTTGCGGGCGTAGTCGATGACCTCAAACCTGCCGTTTTCGTATCTTACCTGGGTGACCGATGCGTTGGCAGGCCAGGGGGTGATGTCGAGATCCTTGATGTCCAGATCCCGCCATCTGCCGGTCAGGGTGCGGATGGGTGTGGAGTGGTTGAAAATAAACACGTCCTGACCGTCGTGAGCGATGGCGATGCGCTCGATCTCACGCTCGACTCTGTCCATCATCTCGATGACCGACTCACCGCCGGGGCATGCCGACAAGCCTACGTTGTCGCACCACAGGGCAAATGTGTCGCGATAGTCGCGGCGCAGCACGTCAAAGCTCATATTCTCCCACTCACCGCCGTTTATCTCGCGGAGCTGCTCGCTCAATACTACGGGAATGCCTTTTTTGCGGGAGGTATGCTCGGCTGTATGGTAGGCGCGCATCAGGTCGCTGGAGTAGATGGCGTCACAATGCACGCTCATCAAAAACTCGGCGGCCTTTTCCGCCTGCATATGACCTTTTTCGGTCAAATCCAGATCGGTGTGTCCGATAAACGCGTTGCGCTTGTTGGCCTCAGACTGACCGTGTCTTATGAGAAAAATATTGGTTGACATAGTCCCCTCCGTCAGTCGCCAAGCTTGATCTTTATTCCGCCGCTGCTGCTGTCGCTGTCAGAGTGCAGCTGGATATAGGGGGTAAGCGCCTGAGCAAGGTTCATAATAGGCATGCTCTGCAGCCAGACCTTGCCGGGGCCGCTGATAACCGTGTTGAACAGACCCTCACCGCCAAAGAAGATATTTTTGGCGCCCTGAACAGTCTGAATATCCATGGTGCAGGTCTCGCTCATTGCGGCAAGATAGCCGGTGTCGGCGACGATGCTTTCGCCCTCTTTCAGCTCGTACTCTTTGCAGTAGCCGTCGATCTCCACAAACACTGTGCCTGTGCCTGCGACGCGCTGCATAATAAAGCCCTCACCGCCAAAAAGGCCGCGGCCAAGCTTCTTCTGGAAATACATGGACAGGTCCAGACCCTTTTCCATAGCCAGAAAACCGCGCTTCTGCACGATTATGGCTTCGTTGTTGAGCTCAAAGGGGATAATTGTGCCGGGCAGCGCCGATGCAAAGGCAATAACGCCCTGACCGTTTGCGGGCGAGTATTCGTTCATGAATATGGTGTCACCGGACAGAAGTCTGCCCAGAGCTTTTTTGATGCCGCCGCCCGACGTGGTGTTCATGACCATATTGGGGCTCATCCAGCTCATAGCGCCGCGCTGGGTGCAGATGACCTGACCCTGCTCGGGATAACAAATTGCAACGGGGAGATTGCCTCCCTCTATCTCATACCTGATCATAGTGAAACCTCCTGAAAAGTTTTATTTGCTTTTATTCTATCATCTATATGCCGATTCCGTCAATCAATTGTGCATCCTGCAAAAAGAAAAATCCCACCCGCTGCATGCAGCAGGTGAGATTTAAGCTTAGCCAAGTTATGAAAAGTGTCAGTCGACAATGGTCATGTATCTCTCGCCGAAGCCCCAGCCCTCGACATAGCCGCCTGCGACAAGCTTGACTCTGTCGCTGAAGATGACCTTCTCGGGACGCTCATAGATGGGGATGTTGACAAGATCGTGGAGGATGATCTCTTCCATCTGCTGGCAGATCTCTATGACCTCTTCGTTTTCGTTGATGAAGTCAAGCTCCCATGCCTCGTAGTAGAGCTCGTCAAAATCCTCGTTCTTGTATGCAAAACGGGGAGGAGAATAGTCGGAGCGGTAGAAGCCGAAGGTACGTCTGGGATCGTCTGCACCGGGCAGCATGGAGCCGATAGTAGCCTCAAAAGCGTTGGGATCTGCGGGGTTGTAGCGGCGCAGGTCGAGTGCTGTACCTGCTGCGACCAGACGGATTCTGGTCTCAAATCTGTCGCCAAAGGTGCTGGTGTACTGCTTCTGCAGCATTTCGGTAGCAGCCTTGAGGTGTGCGTTGGTACCGGTCATGAATATCTCCAGATGTCCGGAGGTGATGTTTACGGTCTCGAATGCTTTGTCGAGGTACTCGTTTGCCTTCTGTACGTCGTAGATCTGGGTAGGATCGGGCAGGTAATCGGCAGGATACTCAACAAAAGCCTTGCCCTCGTTGGGGTTGCCCATAACGGCGCGGCGTACCAGACGGGATGCGGGATATACGCCCAGAGTGTTGGCGATCTCCACGCGGTCCATGCCCCAGTACAGAGCTCTGCGGAAGTCCAGCTCGCCCAGCAGACCGTTCTGCTCGGTGTTGCCCATGTTGACGAACATATACATCAGCGAGTCGCCGAAGTACTCGTATACGCGGGGGTCATCCTCGTAGTTTTCCCACTCGGTGTAGACAAGGGAGACCTTGTCGATCTCGCCGTTGAGGAACAACTGCATCTTGGTACCGTCATCGGCAACGACCTTGTAGTCGATGCCCTCGATCTTGATCTCATCGGCAAAGACGTAGTTGGGGTTGCGGCGGAGGGAGTACTTTGCATCCTGAACCCACTCGGTAAGGATGAAGGGACCTGCGCTCATGTAGGTGTCGATGCTGGTACCGTAGGTTGTTGCGTCGCGGTCTTTGTTCATGCAAGCCTCAAACAGGGGCTCGTATACCAGATAGGGATCGGTCATCATGCGCTGAACGTCGATCTGGGAAGCGGGCTTCTCCAGAGTGACCTCCAGGGTGTAATCGTCGATCTTCTTGAGGCCGACCTCTTCCCAGGGGTATGCACCGCTCTGATACTCCTCGCAGTTCTTGATGATGCAGAAGTTGTTGTTGACCAGACCGGAAGCGGTCAGGTTGACAAGCAGGGGGTCAAGCTTCATCTTGAAGGTGTAAATAACGTCGTCAATGGTGATATCGTCACCGTTTGCCCACTTGCAGTAGTCTTTGATGGTGATCTGCCATACCAGACCCTTGTCATCGACCTGCCGGGGGAAATCTGCTGCCAGCTCGGGCTGCCAGCTCCAACCGTCCATAGTCTCGTTGAGGCGGTCGATGTACAGTCTCATACCGGTCTGACCGGCGATCTCGCTTTCGCTGACACCGTTGGAGGTGAACATATTGACGGTTGCAACACCGGTGGTCAGTGTGGTGCGATAAATACCGTTGGGACCATCAGCAGTAGCGTCGGAGCTGCCGCCGTTATCGGTAGTGCCGCCGTTGTTGGTGCCGTCCTGAGTTGTGCCGCCCTGAGTCTTATCCTCGCCGCAGCCTGCAAAAGCAGCTACCAGCATAAGAAGGGCAAGAATGAGAGCCAAATATTTTTTCATATTATCCTCCCTATTATCAAGAGTGATTGTTATGATTAAATATTAAACTTTTTTAACATTTTTGTCAACAGATATATATACTTTACCTGTTTTTCTACCTTTTGCACAAAATCACAAAGAGTTTTTTGTGCAAAAAGCAAACTCGGTTGGGTGCAAGGGATACAGAGGGCAAGCGTAGTCAGCAATCAAAATGCTCAATCCGAGTGGGGAAAATGGATGGATTTTGTGTCGAGACAAGCAACGCGACCATTGGCAGTACTATTTGTACGGCGATGGTCGAGTTGTGAGCCAGAATCGTGAAAGACGCGATTTAAAGCTTGAGGGAACGGGGATTTCGCGCATTATGGAAGCAATACGAGCGCAGA
>JAFYMQ010000166.1 GCA_017556565.1 Clostridia bacterium
ATTCTGCTGGGCTGGGATGCCGCCGTGCAGTCCATACCCTTCAGCGGCGTTATGTGGCTGCTGACCGGTGGGATTTCGTACACGGTGGGCGCCATAGCTTACGGGCTGGGCAAGCGCCTCAGATATATGCACACGGTTTTTCATATTTTTGTGCTTGCGGGCAGCATAATGCAGTTTGTATGCATAGCCGCATATATAATCGGCTGACAAATAATTTATCTATCATAACGAGGTACAAGATGAAGCATCCTTTTATTCTCTCCTGTGAGTCCACTGTCGATCTCCCCTACTCCTACGTTGCAGCAAGGGATATTGAGGTTCTGTTTTATTCCTACACCATGGAGGGCAAGGTCTATGAAGACGACATGGGCAGAGACGACAGCGCCATCAAGATATTCTATCAGGCGGTCAAAGAAGGCAAAATGCCCACCACCTCACAGATAAACACCTATACCTACTACGACTATTTCAAGGCGCTGCTCCAAAAGGGCGACGTACTGCATATAGCTCTCGGCTCGGGTATGACCCCCTCTGTGCGCAACGCACGCGAAGCAGGCGAAATGCTCAAAAAAGAGCTGCCCGACAAAAAGCTGACCATCATCGACTCGCTGGGCGCCTGCGGCGGCTACGGAATGATCGTGGACAATGCCGCCGACATGCGTGACAAAGGTATGGGAATGGATGAGCTTGAGCAGTATACTCTGGAGCAGGTCAAGTATCAGGAGTATCAGTTCTTTTCCACCGATCTGAGCCAGTTCAAGCGCAGCGGCAGAGTATCGGGCGTGGCTGCGGCAGCCGCCACCATACTGGGTATCTGCCCTATCATGCATCTTGATGCAACCGGACATATTATCGCCTACGACAAGGTTCGCGGCAAGAAAAACGCCATTGCCCGAACTGTTGACACCATGGCAGACCGAGCACAGGGCGGCACACAGTACAGCGGCAAGTGTTTTATCAACCACTCCTCATGCCCCGAGGATGCGCTGGAGACCGAAAAGCTGATCCGCAAGACCTTCCCCAACCTGCGTGACGTGCGCATACTTGACATCGGCACGATCATAGGCTCACACACCGGCATCGGCACGGTAGCGGTGTTCTACACCGGCGAAAAAGAAAAAGCGGTAGAAAAGAAATAAAGACAGAAAATAAAAAACCACCCTTGCGATCGTGCAAGGGTGGTCTTTTGTTGCTTATCAGAAATTATAGTCAATTTTTACGGGGCCGCCGATGCGGTTGCTTTCGACCGCGGCAAGGGCGAAGGCTACTGTACAGGTGCCTTCATACGCTGTGGTTCGGACGGGTTCATCGTTGAGGATGATATCGGCAAACTCGTTTATCTCGGCTTTGGTATTGTGGCTTTCGGCATCGATGTCAATGCGCAGAGGGGTGGTAAAGGGGATGCCCTTGTCCTCCAGATCGGTGCGGTAGAGCATCAGATGGTCGCTGGTGTTGTCACAGATGATGCTGCCTTTGGTGCCGTAGAAGCAGCTGCGCATGGTGTAGTTGCGCTTGAGCCCGATGGAGACGAACACCTTGCCGATAGCGCCGTTGGGGAAGCGGCAGATGGTGATGCTGGTGTCGTCGGTGGGCCAGTCTTTGAGCATCATGCGGTTGGCATAAGAGGTGACCTCGGTGGGGTTGCCTGCCATCCAGCGGATCATGTCAAGTGCGTGGCAGCCGCCGCCCAGTATGCCGTGGCGCAGAGGATCGAGACGCCAGTTGCAGGGCTGACCGTTGATGGTTTTGCCTGGGATCTTGGAATAGTCGTGGGCATACTCGGTCTCGGCATAGAATATCTCACCGATAACGCCGTCGGTTATGAGTTTTTTGGCTTTTACAAAACCGGGGGCATATCTGCCTACCTGACCGACCATGAGCTTTTTGCCGGTGCGCTTTTCGGCTTCCATCATCAGTTTGCAGTCCTCAAGGGTGAGGGCGAAGGGTTTTTCGCACAGGACGTGTCTGCCGCTTTCCAGTGCGGCAACAGTCTGCTCGGCGTGGCACTGGTCGGGTGTGGCGACTATGACCGCGTCGATGTCGTCACGCTTGAGCATTTCGCGCCAGTCGGTGTATACGCGGTCTTTGGGGATGGCGTACATATCGGCGGTCTCGTTGACGCGCTCAACATCGGGGTCGGCTATTGCAACGAGCTCGGTCTGAAAATTGAACAGGCAGCCTCTCATATGGCTGCGGCCGATGCTGCCGCTGCCGATGACTGCGAATCGGACTTTTTTGGTTACGGCCATGGTTGTATCTCCTTTTATTTCTTGTAGATATTACATTTGTCCAGCATCTCGCTTGCTGCACCGACAAGTTCATCGGGCAGTGTGGGGGTAAAGCGGGAGGAGCAGGCCTCATATCCGCCCTCCAAAAAGGCATTTTTTGTAGGCAGGTAGCCCTGCTGACCGTTGGCAAGACCGCAGGTGATGACGGTCATTTCCTTTGCTGCGGCGCGGGAGCGGGTGGCATACTCGGTAAAAGGCTCACCGCCGTAGCCCACAAATGCCACATCACCTACTGCCATCACGGTGACGGGGATCTTCTGGCAGATGGTTTCGTAGGGCAGATTTTTGATGCGGCGTGCTTCGCCCATTATGGTGGCATCGGGCTTGTTGGGGCCGTCAAGCTTGCCCGACCAATAGTCGGCATCCAGCTTGCGGCACTCCTCTACCCGCTCAAAGCCGTCGGTATTGGTGCGGTTGAGCACCATTCTTACCTCGGAGAATATCTGTGTATCGGTATGCTCGGTCGTCTTGTCCCACACATCTATGACGGTATCGGCAATGACTCTGCCCATATGCTCGCTGTA
>JAFYMQ010000167.1 GCA_017556565.1 Clostridia bacterium
CCAAAGGTATAATATCTGCTACCGACTCCGCCGCTATCACGGCGGAGCTTGGTGCTATTTTGGAGGAGCTGGAGAGCGGCAAGCTGGAGATAGATCAAAGCTGCGAAGACATCCATATGTTTGTGGAGCAGGTGCTGACAGAGCGCCTGGGCGAGGTAGGCAAGCGCCTGCACACCGCCCGCTCCCGCAACGATCAGGTAGCAACCGACCTGCGCCTTTGGGTACGCGACGAGTGCCAAAAGGTGCAGCAGGGCATCAGAGAGGTGCTGGAAGCTCTTGTGTATCAGGCAGAGCTCAACACCGGCAGCATCATGCCCGGTTATACCCATCTGCAGAGAGCGCAGCCCGTTACTTTCGGTCACTATCTTATGGCTTATGCCATGATGCTTATCCGCGACGCAGGCAGACTTGACGACGCCTGCAAGCGTATGAATGTCTGTCCTCTCGGCTCCTGCGCACTGGCAGGCACCACATTCGATCTGGACAGAGCCATGACCGCAGAAAAGCTCGGTTTTGACTCTTTCTGCCTCAACAGTCTTGACGGTGTATCCGACCGCGACTTCTGCGTTGAGATCACCTCGGCTCTGGCAACACTTATGATGCACCTGTCCCGCATGTCCGAGGAGATAATCCTGTGGGCAAGCTGGGAGTTCAAGTTCATCGAGCTGGACGACAGTTATACAACCGGCTCCAACATCATGCCTCAGAAGAAGAACCCCGACATGGCAGAGCTGATAAGAGGCAAGACCGGCAGAGTTTACGGCGACCTGATTGCCCTGCTCACCGCGCTGAAGGGTCTGCCCCTTGCATACAACAAGGATATGCAGGAGGACAAGGAAGCTATCTTCGATGCATTCGACACAGCCGAAATGTGCCTGAGCGTTCTTGCTCCCATGGTCAAAACCATGCGTTCCTGCCCCGACAATATGAAGGCTGCCGCACAGCGCGGCTTCATCAACGCCACCGACCTGGCAGATTATCTGGTCAAGCAGGGCATGCCCTTCCGCGCCGCATACAAGGTGGTCGGACAGATGGTCGGACAGTGCATCAGCGAGCACAAGGTGCTTGAGGATCTGACACTCCCTGAGTTCAAGCAGCATTCCGAACTGTTTGAAGCTGACGTTTTTGATGCTATCTCTCTGGAGACCTGCGTCAACAAGCGCATTTCCGAGGGCGGTCCTACTGAGGCCTCTGTCAAAAAACAAATCGCATACGTAACGGAGTTTTTGAAATGACAAAGATTTTTATCGACGGAAAAGAAGGCACAACAGGCCTGAGAATATACGAGCGCATCTCCAACCGCCCCGATCTTGAGCTTATCCTGCTCAGCGACGAGGAGCGCAAGGATGTAGAAGCAAGACGCAAGGCGCTCAACAGCTGCGACATCGCATTCCTCTGCCTGCCCGATGCGGCAGCAAGAGAGTCTGTTGCGCTGGTAGAGAATCCCAACGTCACCATCATCGATGCATCCACCGCTCACCGCACCGATCCCGGATTCGTCTACGGTCTGCCCGAGCTGTCAAGCGAGCAGTTCACCAAGATTGCAAACAGCAAGCGTATCGCCGTTCCCGGCTGTCACGCAGGCGGATTTGTAGCTTTGGTCAAGCCTCTGGTCGATGCAGGCGTCATCAGCGATGAGCTGGCGCTGACCTGCTTCTCTCTGACCGGTTATTCGGGCGGCGGCAAGAAGATGATCGCTGAGTACGAGGACGAAAACCGCGACGTTCTTCTCTCTTCTCCCAGACAGTACGGCGTCAGCCAGAAGCATAAGCATCTGCCCGAGATGCAGGCGATTCCCGGACTCAAGACCGCGCCTATTTTCTGCCCCATCGTAGCAGATTACTACAGCGGTATGGAGGTCACAGTACCTCTGTTCGCCAAGGATGTCAAGGGCGGCGCTGCGGCTATCAAAGAAGTTTACAAAAATCTCTATACAGGCCCCATCGCCAAGTATGTTGAAGACGCAGGCGAAAACGGTCTGCTTGCATCCAACGTACTGTCCGGCAAAGACACTCTGGAAGTCACCGTGCTGGGCAACGAAGACAGAATACTGCTGGTTGCAAGATTCGACAACCTCGGCAAGGGCGCATCCGGCGCAGCCGTCGAGTGTATGAACATTTCTCTCGGAAAGGATCCCACAACGGGACTTGAGGTATAATAGTATGAAGGCTATAAACGGCGGCGTATGTGCCGCAAAAGGTTTCAAAGCAAACGGTATCCATTGTGGCATCCGCGCAGGCAAAGTCAAAAAAGACCTTGCACTCATAGTCAGTGACGTGCCTGCAGCGGCAGCCGCCGTATATACCACCAATCTCGTCAAGGGCGCACCTATCACAGTTACACAGCAGAATCTCAAAGACGGTATGGCTCAGGCTGTTATCTGCAACAGCGGCAACGCCAACACCTGCAACGCCAACGGCATCGAGATCGCTACTCAGATGTGCGAGCTGACCGCTCAGTACACCGGTGTCAAGGCAGAGGACGTTATCGTAGCATCCACCGGTGTTATCGGTCAGGTGCTGGATATCACCCCCATCGCAAACGGCATGCAGGCTCTGGTAGGCGGCCTCAGCTATGAGGGCAGCGAGCAGGCAGCTCAGGCTATCATGACCACAGACACCGTGCAGAAGGAAGTCGCATTCAGCTTTATGATAGGCGATACCGAGTGCCACATCGGCGGCATCGGCAAGGGCTCGGGCATGATCAACCCCAACATGGCTACCATGCTTATCTACGTCACTTCCGACGTTGCAATCACCCCTGCACTGCTGCAGAAGGCTCTCAGCGACGACGTCAAGGACAGCTTCAACATGATCAGTGTTGACGGCGACACCTCTACCAACGATATGCTGTCTGTTATGTGCAACGGTCTTGCCGGCAACAAGCTGATAGACAGCGAGGGCGAGGAGTATGAGACCTTTAAGGCAGCACTGGCAGCGGTTACCCACGCACTGAGCCGCAAGATCGCAGGCGACGGCGAGGGCGCTACCAAGATGCTTGAGTGCACAGTCACAGGCGCCGAGACCAAGGAGTGCGCACGCACAGTTGCCAAAGCTGTTATATCTTCCAGCCTGCTCAAAGCCGCTATGTTCGGCGCAGACGCAAACTGGGGCAGAGTTCTGTGCGCTATCGGTTACAGCGGCGCACAGCTGGACGTTACCAAGGTATCGGTCAGCTTTGCAAGCTGCAAGGGTGAGATCAGCGTTTGCGAAAACGGCGCAGGCGTAGACTTCTCCGAAGAGATCGCAAAAGAGATCCTGCTTGAAAAAGAAATCAAGATTAACATCGGTCTGCATCAGGGCGACTTCAGTGCAACAGCCTGGGGCTGCGATTTGACCTATGATTATGTCAAGATAAACGGCGACTACAGAAGCTGAGAGGAGCGAGTAAAA
>JAFYMQ010000168.1 GCA_017556565.1 Clostridia bacterium
ACCTACTCTGTAGGCGACGAGTTCCCCGAAAGACGTGTGGTAATAGTAGAAAAAATCCGCAAAACCCCGGACGCATATCCCCGCCGTTTTGCGAAAATCTCCGCAAAGCCTCTGTGAGAAGATTTTAGTCTGAGATAAGGGAACGGACTGATTTCGCCCATCTACTGCCTAACTCTCGGGTCGCCGTACACAGAGTACTGCCAACCCTCGCGTTAGTTGTATATGAACGAAATCCCCGTTCCCCCGAGATTTATTTAACAGAGGATGGTAGGGGGCGGCGTCCTCGAAACCCCGTACCCCCGAGGTTTATTTAACGGAGAATAGTAGGGGGCATCGCTCCCCTCGACGCCCCGCGTTCCCTCTAACACACATTTTTCGGTTCGTTGCACCACAGGGAGACTATAATGAACAACCCAAAACGCAAATATACCCGACTAAAAGACTTCAACTACAGTCAATCCGGTGTGTATTTTGTCACTTTGTGCACACTCAACAGGCAGAATATATTGTCTACGATCTCAGTAGGGGGCGGCGTCATCGACGCCCCGTCGGTCGAACTGTCCGATTACGGAAAAATCGCCGATACTGTCATATCAAACATAAACCAAACCTACGATAATATTCAAATCAGCAAATACGTCATTATGCCCAACCATTTGCACCTGCTGATAGAGATAGACGGGGCGTCGGGGACGCCGCCCCCTACAACTGCCGCAAATAATGCGCTTTCCCTTTTGATTTCTACTTTCAAGCGCTTTTCCAACAGGCAAGCCAATACCGACTTGTGGCAGCGCGGATTCTATGACAGAATCATCCGCGATAACAACGAATACCTCGCAGCATGGCAGTATATCGATACCAACCCTCTCAAATGGAGCTTGGACGAATATTTCAAATAACACCAACCCTTTTTTGTACCGAATACTGAGGAGGTCGGACATGAAAAGAAGAACAAAACCCCTCAACAAAAAGCCTCTCGTCATAGGCGCAGCGGCGGCGGCATTGGCGCTGCCTGTCTGCGTATGCATCAAACTTGCCAAACCCAAGCGCCGCAAAAGATTTTGACTGCGCTCAGGGTGACAAGCGAAGTCTATCCCCCAAAATATAAGAAAAAAGCCTGCTTGACGCAGGCTTTTTCTGTTATACACGCTCTATTTTGATTTCTCCACGTATATTTCCGCAATAATATTACTGTTTGTTTATGCTTTTATGCTCCTTACGGGGCTAAAAATGCGTACTCGGGCATATTTCGCATCACCGTGAACACCGCGCACAGCGCCAGCACCAGCAGCCAGCAGGCCGTTTCGAGCCTGCTACTTTTGCACTCGCCGCGCCGCACGTACCCCACCGCTTTGGCTACCCCCACCGCCGCACCTACAGGCAGCAGGATCAGCGCCAGCAGGTTATATCCTGCCGCCGCGGCAAAATCCAGCCGCGACAGAGCCACAAACATCCGCGTGATGCCGCAGCCGGGGCAATATTTTCCGCTGAGTTCATAGAACACGCAGGGGATTCTCCATCCCGTGACGCGCACCAGCACCAGATATATCAGTCCCGCAGCCAGCGCTGCTCCGACCTTTCGGATCAGCTTGACCGCCCGTGCTTTTTGCTCAAACTTCACCCTCTGCCCTCCCCTCACATAAAATCAGAGCGGCAACAGCGCCGCTCCGATAGTTTTGATTATTTTTCTTCTGCCTTGTGGAGGTGGCTTGCGACCCAGTTGTACATTCTGGGAGCTACCCAGAAGGAGTAGATGCCGCAGGTGATGATTATGAGCAGGAACCACTTGATCCACTGACCAAACAGCTGACCGCCCTTACCGTCAAAGGTGTAGCGCTGACCGTCGATGACGGCATGAGATACAATAAACTTGATCACCATGCACATTGCCCAGGGTGCGCCCAGACCAAACGTAAGCGAGCAGATGATGCTTGCGATGATGGTGTTGATGGCAGTTTCCAGCACGCCGCCGTCCCACTTGCTCTCTCTGTTTTCTGCGATCAAAGCTTCGCCGCAGCCCGAGCAGAACTTCTGACCCTCTGCAAGTTCGGTGCCGCATTTTTTGCAATAACTCATAATCTTGTCCCCTTTTGTTTTTTTGTCAGTATAACATATCTGTTGCAAAAATGCAACAAAATACACAAAACTGTATAATTCCCCGTTTTTTTACAGATCGTTCAGGGTAAAAATCCGACCCTTTCCGCCCAAAATCGCCTGAACAAACTGCTCCTCGCTGTCAATAGGCTCCTCAAACTCCATGCCCGACAGGGTGGTCAGTCTGTCCGCCCAATGGTTGTCCGAGCCTGCAAACCTGATCAGGCCGTACTGCTGAGCATAAATGTCCGCCATGCGGTTTTCCAGCTCCTTGCGGCAGGAGTTGATGACCTCTACCCCGTGGACGCAGCGTGGATAGAGACGGATATGGTCGATATAGCTCGCCTCCCTGAAGGGGTGAGCCTGCACCACAAGTGCGCCGCTCTCCATCAAAAAGGGCAGCTCCTCGCTCTTTTTCATGTCCATTATCTGCGGATTATTATAGTACCAGTCGCGGCTCAGTCCGTAGACCAGAAAATCCGTACCGCCGTAGGACAGCTCCACGCCCAAAAACACCTTGAGCCCCGCCTGCTTGCCAAGCTCTGCGGCTTTGTCAAAATCGGTGAAGTAAAAATCCAGCCTCTCGCAATAGCTCAGGTTCTTGTCGCAGTTTAAGTTGCCGTCAAGAAAATGATTGGTCAAAAATATCCCGTCATAGCCGAGCTTTTTGTAGTTTTCGATATGTGCCTCCACCCCGGTCTTGGCGCAGATGCTGACCGGATAGGAGTGCAGATGTGTTTCGTATTTGTACATATATTCACCTTGTGTCACGATTGATTAGATATCGCGTCTACCCTTGCTTAGTCCTTCAGGCTGAGCAAGAACTTTGGTGCTTTCAGCTCACTTGTCTGC
>JAFYMQ010000169.1 GCA_017556565.1 Clostridia bacterium
AGAAGAAAAGACTTGCATCTGCAAGTCTTTTCTTTTTCAACTAAAACCGTCCTGATGGGCGGAATAAATCCATCTGCGATGGATGAAATCACTCTGTGTGCATCAACTCTAAAAAATCTTTCTATATCCCCGTGGGTTTTCTGCAATATTCGTGTATAATCATATATAACAAACACGAAAGGGGCGAGGATATGCACGAGCGCGAGATAATCGAGCTGCTTTTGAGCCGTGACGAGCGCGGACTCAGTGAGCTGCTTCTTCATTATGGGCCGCTGATGCGCTATATCATCGCGCCCATTCTGAGTGATGCGCGGGACAGGGAAGACTGTCTCAACGACGTCGCCATGCGGGTCTGGGACAGGATAGAGACTTTTGACGACCTCAAAGGCAGCTTCAGCGGCTGGCTTACGGCAATTACCCGCAACGCCGCACTCAACCGTGCCCGTGGCGGCACAGTTGCCGACAGCACAGAAGAAATCCCCCAAAACACTCCGTCAACCCTGCCCACTCCCGAGGAGGCCGTGCTCATGGCCGAGCGCAAAGCGGCGCTGGGCAGAGCAATAGACGGACTGGCATCCCGCGACAAAGCGATATTTTACCGCAAGTATTACTACCTGCAGCCCACCGCCCAGATAGCCGCCGAGCTTGGCATGACCGAGCGTGCGGTAGAGGGCAGGCTGTACAGGATACGCAAGCGGCTTCGCAGCAAGCTTGGAGGTGAAGGCTATGAGTGCTGACAAGCGTAATATTCTTCTTGACTCCGATTTTGAACTGCTGCTCCGAAAGAGCGTCCCCGACACGCCGCCCGAGGACGTGGTGGACAGCGTAACTCCGTGGAAAAAAGCCATCGACCGCGTACTGACGGGCTTGGCGCTGAGTGCAGTCACCTTTAACTTTGCCATGCTCAACTATATCCTGCCCGCTATCGGCATGGTGATGGTGATTCTCGGTTTCCGCGCCCTCAGACGTGAGAACAGACATTTTGGCGCATGTTATATTATTGCCGTCATCCGCGCCTGCTATTTCTTCCCGCTGCTGGTGCTCAATACCACAATATACCATGGCGTGGTTTATGGGTCAGACTGGATAACAGTCCTGACGGTTGTTAATCTGCTGCTTCAGTTTGTCCAGTACTATTGCCTGTGGCGAGGCCTGCGTGAAGTCAGGGAAAAAGCCGATCTCGACCCCTCATCGGGTGCGGGCGTGTGGCTTATGGTATGGCATGTTGTTACCTGCCTGCTGGGGCTTGTGGGCAACGTCGGCTGGATAATATTCATAGGTATGATCGCAGCCTATGTCTGCATCATCCGCAGCCTGCTCAAACTGTCAAGAGAGCTGGACGAGGCAGGCTATGCCATTTTTGCCGCCCCCGTCAGGTACAGCGACCGTGCTCTGGTGCTGATTATTGCTCTGCTTCTGCTGGTTGGCGCTGTGTGTGGGTACGTTTTTGGCAGCAGCTACAAAATGGACTGGACGGTATCTCAAAATACCGTAAACAGCAATATCGAGGATATCAAGAGCCACCTGCTCGAGCTTGGTTTCCCCGAATACGTCCTTAGTGACCTGACCGAGCAGGATATACTGGCATGCAAAGACGCCGTGCAGGTGATAAGCGACGTTACCGACCACCCGGTCAATGACGGAAGAACGGTCACCACCAAAACTCCCGGCGAAGAAGGTAGCGGCATCGACTACTATATAAAACAGGACACAGTCTATGATACAAAAGAGCTTAAAATCACCGGTGTTGCCGTCCGTCTGCCCACCGAGCGTGAAAGCTGGATTATCATCCATCATTTTCTGTGGACCGAGAATCCCGGATTTTTCGGTACCGAGTGTATACAGCTGTGGCCTGCATATAGGGACAGCGGCGGCTGGAGCGACGGGGGAGTGTTAAGCGGCAGACTGCTGTACGACAAAGGCGGCGTGACCTACACCTCGCCCTATCACTCTCTCGGCAGCGAGACCTACGAGTCTGACAGTATATTCTGGGGCAAACAGACAAACACCGATATTTTTGCTGCGTTCTCCATGCCAAATCGTGGAAGCAATCAGCGCGGATATATCTCCTATAGAATTGTTGAGATGAAGGAAGGTATGATAGCGGACGGCTGGATCAACTATCTGCATCACAATAAGTATCTGCAGTATCCCTCCTATACCGCTATCGAAAGCCGAAAGACCGGAATATGGAGCGAGGGCAAAAAGTTCAAGCTGGTGCAGGATGCTCTGCAGTTCTACGTCTACGACTCCGGCGGATATTTGATAAACTGAATATATGCACAAAAGCGGCCTGCATTACGCAGGCCGCTTTTATGTTGCGCAGCGGATTGTTTTGTGATATATTGAGATAAATCAAATCAAAGGAGTGGCAGATATGCAGTTTTCTTTTGCACATAACAATTTCAACGTTCGTGACTTGGATAAGTCGCTGGAGTTTTACAGTAATGCGCTCGGTCTGACCGAGGTGCGCCGCATAACCGCACCCGACGGCAGCTTTATTATAGTTTTTCTCGGTGACGGCGCGGGCAGCACCCATTCTCTCGAGCTGACATGGCTGCGCGACTGGGACAGACCCTACAATCTGGGCGACAATGAGTTTCATCTGGCCTTTACCGCGCAGGATTTTGACAGTGCTCATGCTCTGCATCGGCAGATGGGCTGCATCTGCTTTGAGAATCAGGAGATGGGCATATATTTCATCACCGATCCCGACGGTTACTGGCTTGAGATCATCCCTGCCAAAGACTGAATACCGCATAATAAAAACGGCCTGCTTGAGCAAGCCGTTTTTTGCTGCAGTTTATTTGAGATGTTTATCCAGCCATGCGAGGATTTCTTCCATACGGCGGATGCGGTTGCGGGGTTTGCCCGAGCGGGAAAGCTCATGGTTTTCGCCGTGGAACAGCACCATTTTGGCTTCCACTCCGCTGTTTTTCAGA
This sequence comes from Clostridia bacterium, assembly GCA_017556565.1. Classification (GTDB taxonomy): domain Bacteria; phylum Bacillota; class Clostridia; order Oscillospirales; family Butyricicoccaceae; genus RGIG3513. The sequence continues at coordinate 2,943 of JAFYMQ010000169.1, forward strand.
GCGGTGAACATGGAAAATCCCTCTACCGTCCAGCATCTGTAATCCTGATCGGAGTGTATGAACAGTGTGGGAGTGGTGCAGTTGGGGGCATATTTCAGAGGCGAGTGCTCCCACATCCGGGCAACGTTTTCGCGGGTGGTGCTGCCCTGATGGGTATGGGCAAAGTAGTAGCCTATGTCCGAGGTATGCTCAAAAGTCACCCAGTTGGATATGGAGCGCTGAGATACCGCGGCGGCAAATCGGTCGGTGTGACCGATTATCCAGTTGGTCATAAATCCGCCGTAGCTTCCGCCCGCAACACCCAGTCTGGCGGGGTCTATGTCGGGGTATTTTGCGAGCATCTGATCGACGAACTCCATAATATTGTCGTATTCAACCGTGCCGTACTTGTTCTGGATATAGCCAAACTCGTTGCCTCTGCCGTCGCTGCCGCGGGGGTTGCAGTACAGGACAAAATATCCTGCGTTTGCCCACATCTGCATCTCGTGGTGGAAAATACCGCAGAAAGTGGTTCGGGGGCCGCCGTGAATATGCAGTATAGCGGGGTATTTTTTGCCTGCCTCATAGCCTGCAGGCTTCATTGCCCAGCCGTGTATCTCAAACCCGTCAGACGCTAAAAACTCATGGTACTCGGGCACCGAGATACTGTGTGTGCTGCACCAATCGGTGTTAAAATCTGTCACCTGTTTGCCGTTGAGATAGAGCTCGGGCAGCTTTTGACCGTACATTCCGCATACGATGATGTTGCCGCCGCTTATATCAAAGCTGTCTGCAGATCCGTCGGGAGTCAGCAGAGGTGAAATAAAGCCCGATTTGTCAATATATCTGAGATAGCCGCAGTCGCCGACGGTGGTCAAAAAGTAGAATCTCTCACCGTCAAGCTTGGTCGATCTGCCGCCGCCGAGACGTGCGTCTGTGCCGGTGGTACTGTCGCCTACGGCTGCTTCATAAGGAGCAAAAAGCTTCAGCTCACCGCTTGTCAGGTCAAGGGTGTAAAAGTCAACAAACTGCATTCTGCCGTATTTTGTGTCATCGGCAGCGGATATGAGGATCTTATCATCCTCCCAGAACGCAAATGACTCGTTGCGTATTGTGCCGGGTGCCAGCACGCAGCGGTTTTCGCCGGTTGTCAGGTTTTGCAGCCACAGTCCGTTGTAGTTGAGGCGGTCTTTTGCGCCCTGCCACTCGGCGCCTCTGTACAGCTTGTCGCCGCGCAGGGTGAAGCTTGCCGTGTCAAAGCAGGGGGAGGTGATAGCTTTGAGCTCACCTGTGGAGTGGGTGTACAGATATAGGGTCTTGCGTCTGCC
>JAFYMQ010000170.1 GCA_017556565.1 Clostridia bacterium
CAGTGTACCGGTGTCGATGATGGGATCGGTATCAAGCTCGGCAACGGTGAATATCAGACCCAGACGGACACGGGGGCCGTACTTCTTGGTCAAAAATACCTTGGACCAGCCGATCTCGCCCAGACCGCAGCCTGCGGCGATCATTCGGATGCTGCAGACCACGTCGGGGGGCAGCTTGCCCTCTGCGACAGGCTTTTTGGTAGTGCCGTTGCCCTCTGGCACGGCGGGGTAGTGCGCCACAGCCTCATAGCCGTGATCCTCGATAAAGCATGCCAGCTGATAGGTCTTGATGGGGCGGAAAAATGCATTGAGCTTGTTGTAGGAATAGAAGGTATAGTTGTGCCAGTGTGTGCCTTCTTCTATACCGCGGTTAGCGCCGCGGGGGAAGGGCATTGCAATGGCGATTACCGACTTGGCTTTTGGAAAATAGGAGATAGGGCTCATCAGCGCGGGGGCATTCTTAAACCGCTCAATGTTGCCTATGGCGATGCAGTCGATACCCAGCTCACGTGCCCTGTCTTTTATCATCTGGGCAGTCAGAGCCATATCAGTGACCTCTCTTTCCGGTCTTGGAGAAGCAGCCGCCCAGAACGTTAGCCTGCTCGTCCGAGCGGTCTACCTTCTGATCCTTGCCGCCGATGCTCCATACGTCACTTGTGCGGAAGGGGTTATTAAACTGATTGGTCAGCGCCTTTCGCTCTTCCAGCGAGCACAGGCAGGTGCGGTTGCACAGTGCGGCGACTCTGTCGGGTTTGCCGCTCTCGATAAATCTGTTGACAACAGCGCCGTTCTGGCAGATGCGGCACTTGTTGTAATCGATCTTGGCGATCTCAAAGCTCCTGCCGCAGATGGTCACGGTCTCTGTCTCGGTTGCGCTGATAGCGCCCATGGGGCAGGCATCCATGCAGGCGGTGCAGCCCGAGCATACGTCCATATCCAGCAGGGGAGTGGGCTCAAGCTCGGCGTCGGTCAGCAGCATATGGAAACGCTGACGGGAACCAAACTCGCGGGAGAAGGGGATGCCGTTGTAAGACAGAACACACAGACCGCAGGCAACGGCGGCGTAGTCAAAATCGGGGTATACGTTGGGAGCGGGTCTGCCCTCGGCAACAGAAACACCCTGAGGCGCCTGATCGCAGGGGTTGGGGAATACGGGCACGGCCTCATAGCCGAAGCCCTCGATAAAATTAGACAGATTGTAGGCGGACAGAGAGATAAACTCGTCCTCCAGCCAGTTTTTGCCAAACAGCTGGTAGTCGCCGAAGTTTGTGCCCTCCTCAACGCCGCGCAGCGAGCCGCGGCAGATGCGCTTGCCGATGAGGATAACGGTCTTTGCCTCGGGAAAGATGGAAAAAGGATTGATGCGTGCATCCAGACCCTCAAAACGGGAGCGGTCTGCAAAGCCGACCAGATCAACGCCGTCAGCCTTGGCAAAGTTTATGATTTTTTGTTTCAGTTCGTTCATTGTGTATACCTCTCTATTTTTACATTTGTATTTGCTGTTTACTCCAGCCGCAGTCGGCATAGCTGTTGCCCTCAAAGCTGACCCGACGCAGCATAGTTGCGGTTTCTTCCTCCACACGATTAACGCTCCAGACAAAGGTCTTTGCACCTATGGTCTGTGCGCAGCCGAGAATACTGTACATCTGATCCTGCAGCGTGTGCCATGTGGTCAGCATCAAGCCGGACAGATTATTGTCTGCTACCGTGTTGATGCAGGCGGTATAGTTGGGACGCTTGAGCCAGGGCGCAACTATCAGCTCGTGCCCCTTGTCCTTGAGATAAAGAGACGTCAGCAAAGGCGGCTCGGTTATGTTGTACTGCCAGTCCACCATTACCGTTTCTTTTGCCAGCGAGTCAAGCAGCTGCCGTGCCTCACCCGGATTGCCGAAAGCGTAGTATTCTTTGGGATAGTCGCCTTTTTCCAGGATCATATCCATCCACATCATAGGCTTGTACCCCTCGGCGGCAATGTCATGTGTCAGCTGTTTCAAAAAGGCCGGCACATGAGCTCTCAGCTCGTCGTTGTGCATATAAAAATACGCCTCGTCAAATCCTATATGGAAGTACTCGCAATCGCCGAACAGATCATACAGCTCGCGTCGCACCTGACTGAACAGACGGGGCACGTCCTCACAGGTAATATCCCATGCCCATCCGTCGGGCGTGAACAAATGCTGCAAAGCAGGATTCTGATCCAGTACCACGTGCTTGCCGTAACGTACGCGGGATGCGCTGGCGTGCCCGAACATATTGAACATAGGCACAGGCGCTATGCCAAGCTCACGGCACTCGTCTGTCAGGCTCTTTGCCTCGGCTTTGGTAAATGCGTGGGGCCATGCAAGCTCGCTCAGACAGTCAAACTGCAGCATACCCCAGAACTCGATCACCACGTGGGTGTACTGGCACAGTGCGGCAAGCCGCACAAGCTTGCGGATAAAGTTCAGGTCATTTTCGGGGAAGACGCAGATGTGTATCATGCGTGTGGCGATTCTGTACTCGCTCTGCTCGCAGGCAGGCTTGATGAAAAGAGTCTTGTTTTTGTACTCGATCTTCATCAGCAGCGACATAAAGCCGCGCATCAGTCCGCCGTAGTCGCGGCCGACCAGTGCAGCGCCGTTTTGGTCAACAAGCAGCGCGTATTCTCTGCCGTTGTCCAGCCGGGGCAGGGGAGTCGTGCCGATGCGGAAAACAAACCCCTCGCAGGCTTCAAGCTCAAGTGCGCCGAATGTCAGACAAAAACTGTTCCACAGCTTTTGGGTAGTGCCGTTGCACATATCTGCGCAGGCTACGCCTTGGGTTTTGGCGGGAATGATATAGCATCCGATCATAATATCACCTCTATTATATTATAGAGTGTAGAGCATCCGTCACACACCCACAAAACAACACAAAAGGTGGACTTTTCGGCATTGAAATCCCCCGATATTGGTGCTATAGTATAGTTGAGGTGGAAAATATGCTCTACGAATGTCAAAACCCGGTACAAAAGATCATCGGTGTCGAGCGCATGGGCTGGCGGGCAGAAAGCTTTGACGTGCCCCCGCGTGAGTACTCGTCGCTTACCTTCAGAATAAGCGGTACTGCCGCCATCACCGTAGACGGCAAGACCTGCCACGTAGGCAGCGGAGATATTCTGTATCTGCCCCAGGGACTGCCCTACAAGGCTCAATACTCGGATACCGAGGTGCTTGTGGTGCATTTTGTTACCCAACACCCCGACCCCACGCCCGAGGTCTACTCACCCCATGACCCCGAACAGATACACAAAGCGCTGGTGGCAGCGCTGCTTTTGTGGCAGAACAAAGGCCCGGGATATATGCCCCGCGTGATGTCCGGACTGTACGGCATCTTTGGTGAACTGTGCGAAAACGAGCTGAAAAATATGCTGCCCGAGCATTTTATCAGAGCTATGTCCTATATCAATGCCAATTACACCGACCCCCGCCTGTCTGTAGAGCAGATATGCAAAAACGCCG
>JAFYMQ010000020.1 GCA_017556565.1 Clostridia bacterium
AACGCTCGTCTCTCTCGCTCTTCAGCTTTGGCTTCTAAAGCAACGGGTTATCCATTGGCTTTCGTAGCAGCTAAGATCGCTCTCATACGGAGTTTTTTTGCGCCTTGGCATGAGTGATTACCATTTACAAAACCGCGGTTTTATTTTATAATAAACATATTCTCAAAAAAAGCGGTGATAAAAATGTCAACCATAGCTATACTGAAAGACTGCAAAGAGGCGGAAAAAGCCATGATACTGGCTGCCTGTCAGCCTCAGGATAATATACTGTTCTTTGACGATGATGCATCCATGCTGAGCAGCCAATGCGCAGGCGATATCGAAATAATATTCGGTGAGCCCGACGTGGATACCGTCAATGCCCTGCCCCGACTGCGCTGGATACAGATGACATGGGCGGGAGCAAACAAGTACACCTCCTCCCCCGACTACCCCGCCGCTGTTGTGCTGACAAGCGCGTCGGGTGCATTTGGCGGGGTTATCTCCGAGCATATTATGGCGGGTATTCTGGCTCTGTATAAAAATCTGCGTGCCTACCGCAATCAGCTGATGCAGGGTGACTGGCAGCTGCTCAGCGGTGACGACTCTATAGAGGGCAAGCGTGCGCTGATTTTAGGCATGGGCGATATCGGCACACACACCGCCAGAAAGCTGCAGGCATTTGGCGCTGTGACTGTCGGTATATGCCGCAGTGCACGCACATCTGCCGAGTATTTTGACGAGTGCTGTGATATATCCCGCTTGGACGAGCAGCTGCAAAATGCCGACCTGATCATCAGCGCCCTGCCCGGCACAAACGAGACCCGCGGGCTGATAAACTCCGCACGCATAGCCAAGATGAACAAAACCGCGATTTTTGCCAACGTGGGACGCGGATTTGTTGTGGATACCGAGGCTCTGACCCAGGCTCTGCAGCAGGGCAGGCTGCGCGGCGCGGCGCTGGACGTGACCGATCCCGAGCCTCTGCCCTGCACACATCCTCTGCGGAGCATGGACAACGTTATCCTCACTCCTCACGTATCGGGCATCAGCTGGGGCGAAAACGACCTTACAAGACGCAAGATCATCAATATATTCACAGACAATCTCCGCCGCGACGCAAACGGCGGGCAGCTGCTCCACCGTATCGATCTTGCAAGAGGCTACTGAGCTGTTACCTATATATATCAAAAACCGTGCAGAGTATACTCTGCACGGTTTTTTGTTATTTGATGTCGCTTGTGTCGCCTTCGTAGATTCTTGAGCTTTCGCCCCAGGGACGGTAGCCTGTACCGATATGCTTGAAGCCGAAGTTCTCGTAATAGCCTATATGACCTGTGGCTATATAGACCTTTTTGAAGCCAGCCTCACGGGCATCGGCTTTGGCTTTGTTGAGCAGAACACCGCCCAGCGCTCTGCCGCGGTATTCGGGAGCGATATAAACGGCGCATATCCAGGGACCGATGTCCTGACGGCTGATAAAATCGTTGGTTATCATACCTGCGCAGCCGACTATCTTGTCCTCATCCTCAAGCAGATACCAGTGAGGCAGGGGCGCATCGGTGTGCAGACTGTATGCAATGCAGTTTTCGTACACCTTGGCATTTTTGTCTGTGCCCCAGATCTCCTGAATATATCTTACTGCGGCGGATTTGTATTCGGGTTCTTCTCTCACAGATATGATATGCATACGTTCAACTCCCTTTTGTGCTATTATCTGGGCTGTTTTGTATACGTCTCCTGCGCCCATGGTAATGACAATATCTCCTGCTCGGGCATTGTCCACCACCCAATCGGCTGCCTGCTCTAAGCTGTCGGCAGTAAGTCCGCCGGGGATAAGCTGAGCCAGCGATGCTGCCGAAACACCCAGTGTATCGGTCTCACGGGCAGAATAAATGGGGCAGATCATGACCCTGTCCGCATGGGACAAAGCGGCGGCAAAATCGTCCAGCAGCGATGCGGTGCGGGAATAGGTGTGAGGCTGGAACACGCACAGAACCTTGCCGTCTGTGCAGGTTTTTGCCATTTTGAGGGTTGCTTCTATCTCGGAGGGATGATGGGCATAGTCGTCAAATATCTCGGCGCCGCTGATGTTGCCCATACGCTCCATACGGCGTCCTACGCCGCTGTAGCGGGCAATACCCTTGGTAAATGCCTCGGGATCAATACCCAGCGCAATCGCCGCTGCAGCGCATGCAAGGGCATTACTGACGTTGTGTCTGCCGGGGACGTTGAGGTGCATTTCTGCCCATTTTTCGCCCCTGTAGTATATATCGCAGCCTGCACTCTTACCCTCGCGTACGTTGATGCCGCGCACATCGCAATTATCCGAAAAACCGAAGGTCAGCTTGTTTCGGTCAACATCTCTGATACTGTCAAGAGCATCAATATCGTCACCGCAGACCACCACGGTGCCGTTTGCGGGAGTGCGCAGGGCAAAGCGGCGGAAGGAGTCTTTGATGGCGTCGAGATCGCGGAAATAGTCGGGATGGTCAAACTCAACGTTGAGGATTATGGCAACGGTGGGATAAAACTGCAGGAAAGAATCTTTGTACTCGCAGGCTTCGGCTACCATGAGATTTCTGCCGCCTATACGCAGTGTGCCGTATATCTCGGGCAAATCGCCGCCGACCATGACTGTAGGGTCGAGTCCTGCGCTCATACCCAGAGTTGCAAGCATTGCGGTAGTGGTGGTCTTACCGTGGGTACCTGCCACGCACACGGCGCGCTCATAGCCGCGCATAAGCAGTCCCCAAGCCTCGCTGCGCTCCATAATGGGCACACCTGCCGCTCTTGCAGCCACCATTTCGGGATTTGTGTCCTGAACCGCCGCGGTACGGATTATGAGATCAATACCCTCAATATTGGATGCCTGCTGGGGGATGTATATCTTGGCTCCCTGTTTGCGCAGAGTGTCAAGCACGGCGCTGTTATCTCTGTCTGAGCCGCTGACGCAGGCGCCCATATCCATAAGCAAGCCTGCCAGCGCACGCATGGATACGCCGCCTATTCCGCTGAGAAATATATTTTTGCCCGAAGAAATCAGGTCTGTAAACTCACTGTACTGCATAGTCTCACCTCTATACCCTTTATTATATTACATCTCGGGCAAAAGTTAAACATTTTTTTGCCCCTTGAATACTATATTTGTATGAGGAGGGATCAACATGAACAAGAGGAAACTGATTTTTGCCCTATCACCCGGCGGCGCCAAGCACGAGATACTGGCGCGTCTGCTTGCCGCTGACGGGTACGAGACCCACATCTGCGAAGAGGAGGAAGCCGAAAGAGCGGATTATTACATAACGCCCAAAGCGCGTGACCGCTCGGGGCTCACAAGCCGAGGCATTACGCCCATCGAATATCTCAGGCGGCAGGATTTCAAGGAGTGCAACGGCATACTGACCGCCGAGGCAGC
>JAFYMQ010000021.1 GCA_017556565.1 Clostridia bacterium
CAGCTTGCTCCCGTCAGACGCAAGTGGAGCGACCGTAGCTACACCCGTCACACCAGCGCAAGCTTCGCACTCAGCCGTGTGCTCAAGATGATAAAGTAATAAAAACTTTGATACACCGTCGGGTCATTCTGAGCTTGTCGAACTTTTGCGCAAGATCCCACCGTCGCTGCGCTCGGTGCTGCTTTGCAGTTCGACTCCGTTTCACTCCGCTCAGGATGACGGGCGCAAAAGCGCGAGGGTAACCGAGCGGAATCTCCGACGGTGTCATAAAATTGCAAAAAATTAGGAGGTGCTTGATATGAGCAAGATCCTGATAGTCGAAGATGAAAAGAGCATATCCACCATTATCGCCTTCAACCTGAAAAAAGAAGGCTTTGAGACCGATGAGGCGCTTGACGGCATCACCGGTCTTGACAAGGCGCTTTCCGGCGAGCATGATCTGATCCTGCTGGACGTGATGCTGCCCGGAATGGACGGATTTGAGATACTCCGCCGCCTGCGTGAAAAAAGCCGCGTACCCGTTATCATGGTCACCGCCCGTGAGGAGGAGACCGACAAGATACTGGGTCTGGACACAGGCGCTGACGATTACGTTACCAAGCCGTTTTCGGTGCGCGAGCTTATCAGCCGTGTAAAAGCCAACATCCGCCGCTCGGCTGTCACAGCCGCACCTGCCGATGCACCTGCACAGAACAGCGACAGACAGACCTTCGGCGACATTGCGGTGGACAAAAAGCTGCAGGCGGTGTACAAAAACGGCGTGCAGATGGAGCTGAGCCAGCGCGAATATGAGCTGATCTGCTATTTTCTCGAAAGTCCCGACCGAGTCATATCCCGCGAGGAGCTTATGGAAAAGGTCTGGGGCTATGAATATTACGGTGACCTGCGCGCCGTAGACGTGGCTATGCGCCGACTGCGCGAAAAGCTGGAAGACGACCCGGCAGAGCCTAAATATATACTAACCAGAAGAGGCGCAGGGTATTATCTTAATAGCGGGAAATGAATTATAGCTGAAAGCTAATAGCTAATAGCTAAAAGCTAATAGCTGAGGTATCCGCTCCGCGGATTTATTTGATAGGTCGCCGTAGGCGACAGAGCGTAGGCGACCGCTTCGCTATTAGCTATTCACTAATAGCTCTTAGCTAACAAATGGGGGTGTTCTTTTGTTCCGTTCTTTGCAGATGAAGCTTGTTTTGGTTCTCGTTATGCTTATCGTGCCGGTTATGGCGGTGGTGGGCATATTTCTTCTCAATTCAATAGCCGCGCGGGACACTCAGGACTTCCTCGAGCAGATGAACGAGGTCTTTACCCCCGAGTTTATCCTCACCCTTGAGCGCACTGCCGCAAACGGCAGCGCTGACGACGTGCGCGACGTGCTTTCGGCATACTCGGCACAGATGGGTATCGACAAAAACCGCATGTTCTTCGTTCTTGACGGCAAGAGCGGTGAGTATCTGTCCGGCTCGGACTCCCAGTGGGGCGCACGGCTCAAGCTGAGCGCCAATATGATCACCGCACTCAGCGGTGAGGTGGGTCAGGTCGACCACAGACTCAGCGACTCGCTGGATATCGCCGTGCCTCTGCGTGCCGATAACGGTGAGGTGCTGCTTGTTGCGGGCGTTACCGACAACAAGACCGAGATCAACACCCTGACCTGGAACATTCTCAGTATGCTTATCCGCGCAATATTCTTTGCGCTTGTGGTGGCGCTGCTGCTCAGCTTTTTGCTCAGCAAGACCATCACCACCCCTGTTGAAAAACTGAAAAATCAGGCAGCCAGCATCGCATCGGGCGACCTCAGTCAGCGCGCCGAGGTCAGCTCGACCGACGAGTTCGGCGATCTGTGCGAGACCTTTAACGAAATGGCCGACACGCTGGAACACACCCTGCGTGAGGTAGGCGAGGAGCGCAACAAGCTGGACACCATATTCCGTCACATGGCGGACGGTGTGGTTGCATTCTCCTCGGACGGCAAGCTTATACACGTCAACCCCGCTGCCCGCGATATGCTGGGCAAAGATATAACACCCGATATGTCCTATGCCGAGGTGTTCCCCAACACCGTGTTCCGTCAGGACGATCTGCGTGAGGGCGGACATTTTATGGAGCTTGACTACGTGGCAGGCCCCAGAGTTCTCAAAATGCTGCTTGCACCTCTGACAAGTCAGGACGAAAATCAGGGTGTTATGATCGTGCTTCACGATATTACCGCACAGCAGAAGCTGGAAGAAAGCCGCCGCGAGTTCGTGGCAAACGTCTCCCACGAGCTGCGCACACCGCTTACCAACATCAAGGGCTACACCGAGACACTTATAGACGGCGGCGAGATGCTGGACGAAGAGACCCGCCGCAGTTTTCTGGACGTGGTATACAACGAAAGCGACCGCATGACAAGAATAGTAAAAGACCTGCTCACCCTGTCCAGACTGGACAATCAGCGCATGGAGATCAATATGGAGAGCATGGATATTATTCCCGTGGTCAAGGCAGCGGTGCAGTCCATGAAGCTTGAGGCAGAAAATCAGTCCATCGCGCTGTCAAGCGAGCTTCCCGACAGTCTGCCCATGATAAGCGGCGACAAAGAGCGCCTGCATCAGGTGGTGCTCAATCTCATCTCCAACGCAATCAAGTATAACCGCCCCGAGGGCAGCGTGCTTGTTACCGCCACCAGCCAAGATGACAACATATTTATCCGCGTCAAGGATACCGGTCTGGGCATTCCCGAGGAGGATCTGCCCCGTATATTCGAGCGCTTTTACCGCGTGGACAAGGCGCGTTCCCGTCAGCGCGGCGGAACGGGCTTGGGTCTGGCTATCGCAAAAGAGATCGTCGAGGTTCACGGCGGCGAGATACTGTTTGAGTCTGTTTACGGGCAGGGCAGCGAGGTTACCCTGCGTTTTCCCGTCCTTGATATGAGCCAGACGGAGGAAGACAATGACTGAGTTTCTGAAAACCCTGCTCATTTGCGTCCTGACCGTCACTATGGTGCTGCTTACGGTGTGCTTTTTTATCGTGACGGTGTCCTCGGACGCGCTGTCGCCGCGGGATCTGGTGTTTGAAGCCACCCGCTCCACCCGCACCGAAAGCAACGAAAAAGACGTAAGCGGCACCCAGCTGCAGACCGCCGCATTCCCCTGCCAGATCGCCTTTTTCAGCGGTATGGGCAGGCTGTATATGCCTCTGTCCCATCAGGAGTATTCCGAGGCTCTTAGTTCCACCGAGCAGTTTTTTGAAGAGGCTATCGGCTCCTGCTACGACTACCGTCAGAGCAGCGAGACCGACTATCTGCTCAGCCTGCTTGAGCAGGGCATACTGTGGGTCTATGATTATCCCATGCCCTTTTATATGCTCTCCCGCTGGGCTGACTACGACTATGCTCTTCAGGATATCAGCGTCAGCTCCATGTTTGCCTGCGTCAAGGATTCTTCGGTCACACTGCACCTCAAAGACTCGGCAGGCGCTTATCATTGCTTTTCCACCCAGGCGGACGGTGCTTTCATCACCCGTACCTGCGCCACCTTCTCGCCCAACGGCGTTATTTCGGCTATGACCAATTCCCGCAACACGGCTGACGACGTGCTGATACTTTCGGGCGGTTTCAGCCTGCCCTGCTACTCGGTCAATACCGGCTACAGCGGTGACAATACCGAGATTTCCCGTACCGTTATGACCCGACTGAGCATCAATCCCTATCTGTCCTCTGTCTACCGCGACGGCGACACTACCATCTATATCGAGGGCAGCAGCCGTCTCCATCTGTATGCCGACCGTCACCTCAGCTACACCGTCACCGACCAGAGCGGCGGTATTCCCCTGAGCATTCCCTCGGACGTCAGCCGTCAGGATAGCCTGCTGGCTATGATCGAGGGCGTGCGAGCCATTGTGTTCGGTCTGTGGGACGATCTCAGCTCGGACAGTGTTCAGCTGAGCCTGACCTCCATCAGCGAAAATGACGGCGCCTATACCCTGTACTTTGATGCCTATATCGGCGGCTGCTACATCTCCCGCGGTGATATTGCCGCTGCCGCCGCATTGGTAGAAAACGGCAAAATAACCAGTCTGTCCATCTATCCTCTGTCCCTGCACCGCACCAAAGACAGCTCGGTGCTGCCCTTTGCTCAGGCTCAGGCAGCCGCCTCGGACAAAGCCGTGCTCCGCGTACAGTACGTGCTGGGTGACGAAAATATTCTCGTGCCCATACTTGCGGACGTAAAGGGGGGCAACTGATATGGAATGGAAAAAGGCCAAATGGCTGATAATCGCCATGCTGCTTGCCGTCAATATCGTGCTTGCGGTCAATATTGCCTACCGCTATACCCGGGCGCTGGGCGCCGAGCTTGACTCGCTGCGCGCCGCAGTCGAGATAGCGCCCGAAAGCTACGGCTTTGAGGCAGCCTTGTTTGAGCAGCTGCCCAGATACCTGTACGAGTACACCGGCAGCCGCGACCTGCCTGCCGAAGCCGCGGTGGCAAGCGCCATCGTCCACGGCGAGTGCAAGTCTACCGACGAGGGCGGCGGTGTTTTTATCTACAACAGCCCGGGCGTTGAGCGTGTGCTCTTCCGCCGCGGCGGAAACATCACCGGCATCGTCTCCTCTGACGAAAATATAATAATCTCCGACGTTATCGTTGCCGCCGCCCAAAAATCCGGACTGCAGACCCTGGGCGAGGGTGATGAGGTGGAGTTTTATTATGACGGCACACCCATCTCCAACGCGTATTACTCCCACACCGTCTACGGCGAACATACCTCGCTGACCGGAATCGTCCCCTTCAGCACCGGCTGGGCGCGTGGCGAAAAGGGCCGCAGCCGCGGTGAAATGGTGCTCGTGCTCAAAAACATCATCGAGGATCACGGGCTTGGCGCAATCAAATCTGTCAAAGCCGTGTATTTTGCCGAGTCTGTCGACAGCAAGACCCATCTGCTGACCCCCGCATGGCAGGTCGAGTGCCAAAACGGCGGCTTCACCGTCAGCATTATGGACAAAAGCGTGCTGGAATTGTCGGTTAATTAAGCTTTACCTTTTATTATGTCTATGCTATAATTTAGTTGTGTAAGTGTTTTTTGGTTTTTATCAATATATAGAGGTGCTTTTTTGGACAAGTATGTTGTTCGCGGCGGTAAGCCGCTATTCGGAGACATAACCATCAGCGGCGCAAAGAACGCCGTTGTTGCAATAATACCCGCGGCTATTCTGGCCGAGGGCGTTTGCCGTATCGAAAACGTGCCGCTGGTATCCGACGTTCTTACCGAGCTTGAGATACTCCGCGAGCTTGGTGTCCGTGCCGACGTGGTAGCGCCCGGTGTTGTCGAGATCGACGCATCCCGCCTGCACACCCACCGCGCAGTCAGCGAACTGAACCAGAAGTTCCGCGCCTCTTACTACCTGCTTGGCGCTTTTCTCAGCAAGTTCGGCAAAGCCGAAGTCTCCATGCCCGGCGGCTGCAACTTTGGCGGTGCGCGGCCTATCGACCAGCATATAAAGGGCTTTGAGGCGCTGGGCGCAGAGGTGTTCGTGGAGGACGGCATCATCAAAGCCTACACCCCCAACGGCAAGCAGGGCGCACACGTGTACTTTGACGGCGTGACCGTTGGCGGCACAGTCAACGTTATGCTGGCAGCCGTACTGACCCCCGGTCTGACCGTACTGGAGAATGCCGCAAGAGAGCCTCATATCGTCGATCTTGCCAACTTCCTCAACTATATGGGCGCAGAGATCATGGGCGCAGGCACCGATATCATCCGTATCAAGGGCGTAAGCAAGCTCCACGGCTGTACATATTCCATCATCCCCGACCAGATCGAGGCAGGCACATTTTTGGCTGCTGCGGCCGCAGCGGGCGGCAGCGTGACCGTTCGCAACGTCACACCCAAGCATCTGGAAGCTACCCTGAAAGCTCTGCAGGACGCAGGCGCACTTATCACCGAGGGTGACGATTACGTTACCCTGTCCCGCGCCGGCAGGATCCTGCCCACCAATATCAAAGCAAGCCCCTACCCCGGCTTCCCCACCGATATGCAGCCCCAGTTGGCGGCTGTGCTGACTCTGGCTGACGGTGTCAGCGTGATCACCGACGACGTGTGGGATACACGATTCAAGTATGCCGAACATCTTGAGCGTATGGGCGCACAGATCTCGGTGCAGCCCAGACAGGCTGTTATCACCGGTGTCAGTTCCCTGCAAGGCGCGGAAATGTCGGCCTGCGACCTGCGTGCAGGCGCTGCTATGGTCATAGCCGCACTTGCCGCCCGTGGCGAAAGTGTAATAACCAACATCCACTATGTGGAGCGCGGATACGAAAATATCATACAAAAGCTTCGTCAGGTAGGCGCCGACATAGAGCTTGTATCCGAATAAACCGTGGCGCGATGGGGAGACTCATCGCGCTGATTTGTAGCAGAAAAGAGCTAATAGCTAATAGCTAATAGTGAATAGCTAATAGCTGAGGTATCCGCTTCGCGGATTTTATTCAATAGGTCGCCGTAGCTATTAGCTAAAAACTTTCAACATTTACACTCTCAGGAGGTTTTATAATGAGTGCTATTATCATTGACGGAAAAGAAGTTGCAAAAATTACTTATAAACAGCTCAAGGTGCGTACCGCCGCCCTTCAGGAAAAGGGTATTACCCCCGGTCTGACGGTTATAATAGTGGGTGAGAACCCTGCAAGCCAGACCTACGTGGCAAGCAAAGAAAAACGCGCCCTCAAGCTTGGCTGGAAGAGCGAGGTCATCCGCCTGCCCGAAAGCGCAAGTCAGCAGGAGCTTTGCGAGATAATCGACAAGCTTAACAATGACGAGACCATAGACGGTATTCTGGTGCAGCTGCCTTTGCCCAAGCATATCAATGAGCTTGACGTGCTGCAGCGCATCGACCCCAAAAAGGACGTTGACGGCTTCCATATCGTCAATTCGGGCAAGCTTATTGCAGGTCTGGACTGCTTTATCCCCTGCACACCCAAGGGTGTTATGCAGCTTATCGACTCCTGCGGTGTGGACATTGCGGGCAAAAACGCCGTTGTTATCGGCAGAAGCCTGATCGTTGGCAAGCCTGCCGCACTGCTGCTGACCGCACGCAACGCAACCGTTACCCTGTGCCACTCCAAGACCGAAAATCTTGCCGACTACACACGCCGCGCTGATATTGTTGTTGCCGCTATCGGCAAGCCTAACTTTGTCACCGCCGATATGGTCAAAGAAGGCGCTATCGTCATCGACGTGGGCATCAACCGTGTCAACGGTGAGCTGTGCGGCGACGTCGACTTTGAAAGTGTAAAAGAAAAGGCAGGCTAC
>JAFYMQ010000171.1 GCA_017556565.1 Clostridia bacterium
ACGAGGACCTGCGCGGCGTCAAAGCAGGCTATGCCAAGTTTGAGACCTTCCCTGTATGGAACCTGCCCCTCAAGCACCCTGTCAATCTGGCTTATGAGGCAGCAACCGCCGACCTCAACGACGTCAATATGATAGACCCCTATCATCTGGAAGCCTACGGACAGACCACCGTCAACTACAACCGCGACGTTGAGGTTTTTCCCGTACTCAGCGCGATTTTTGAGCGTATTTCTGGCTCTTGTCTGTACAAGTCTCCCACCGATATGGGCGTCAATATGGTAGGCTTTGCTATTTCTGATGACGAAGTGTGCAGCGAAGCATCCCGTATGGAGATCGTCAGACGTTATTACAATGCCAAGTGCGACGTGCGTATGGGCAAGTCGGACGGCGAAACTGTCCAGAAGATCGAGCTTATCATGAAGCAGGCGGGCATATCCGCATCCGACCGCAAGGTGGCTCAGGCTGCCATCGACCGTGAGGAGGAGACGGGCAAGCCTGCAGTTGCCATAGAGCTGCCCGACGGCAGGATCATCACCGGTAAGACCAGCGACCTGCTTGGCCCTTCTGCCGCAGCCCTGCTCAACGCAGTCAAGACTATCTCGGGCACAGCAAAAGAGGTGCACCTGATCGCCCCCAGCGTCATCGAGCCTATCCAGAAGCTCAAGACCAATATCCTGGGCAACCATAACCCCCGCCTCCATTCGGACGAGGTGCTGCTTGCGCTCACGGTCAGCGCATCCCTCAGCGAGCAGGCACGGCTTGGCTGCGATGCACTCAACCAGCTGCGCGGCTGCGAGGCTCACAGTACGGTCATCCTCACCCAGGTAGATGCCGAGATATACCGCAAGCTTGGTATCAACCTGACCAGCGAGCCCAAATACCAGACCAAAAAACTCTACCACGGATAAAATTATCCCCGACAGATTAGCGTGATGTCCTTAACGGACAATCACGCAGTCAAATCCGTCTTCGACGGATGAAATCCACCTGAGGTGGGTGAAATCGCTTACGCGATGAAATCCTGCTTCGCA
Organism: Clostridia bacterium; assembly: GCA_017556565.1. Classification (GTDB taxonomy): domain Bacteria; phylum Bacillota; class Clostridia; order Oscillospirales; family Butyricicoccaceae; genus RGIG3513. The sequence continues at coordinate 1,032 of JAFYMQ010000171.1, forward strand.
GGGTAGCGAAGCGGCGCGAGCGCAATGAATGACAACGCTGTGCGTTGTCAGAACGCGAGCATGACCGAGCCGTAGCGAGACGGAAAGACGGATTTGATTTCATCCAAGGCAGTAGCCTTGGATTTCATCTGAACGAAGTGAAGATTTCATCGTGGCTTGACACGATTTCATAAGAAAGCAGAAAAAGAGAGAACAGAATGGGCTTCCATTTCGTTCTCTCTTTGTTGTTTATCGCAAGTTACGCATTTGTATAACAAATGCGTTTGGTTATGTCCATACTCCCTTTGTTTCCTTGTTAAGGACATCACGCTAATCTCGGCATGGATTTTTGCATAATATAGCTTATCGGACAAAATGTGTTGAGATGCGCTTTTCTTTTTCGGGCAGGCCGTATTTTTCTTTGCCCAGCGCGATGCTCTTGATAAGAAAAGCCATGTTGTCGGCAAGTGCGCGCATGGTCTGCATACCCTCGCCGTCCTGCTCGGCCTCACCGGGCGCTCTGCCGTGTACGCTGTTCCAGTACTGGCTGGACGCAACCGGCATACCCGAGATGGTAAAGTATTTGTTGAGCATATCGAAGGTTGCCGAGCAGCCTCCGCGGCGCGCAATAGCCACGCTTGCGCCTACCTTCATGGTCTTGTCAAACAGTGTGCTGTAAAACAGCCTGTCCATCAGCGACACAAGAGTGCCGTTTGCCGATGCGTAATATACGGGAGACGCGACAATAAGTCCGTCGCAGTTTTCAAACTCGGCAGCGACCTTGTTGACCATATCGTCAAACACGCACTTGCCCGTCTGCTTGCACTTCATGCAGGCGATGCAGCCGCTTATGGGCTGAGTGCCTATCTGCATGGTAATTGTTTCGATGCCGTTTTTTTCAAAAGTTTTGCACAGCTCATTGACGGCGCAGGTGGTGTTGCCGTCTGTGCGAGGACTGCCGTTTATTATAAGAACCTTCATATTTTTTGCCCCTTCCTGATTGTTTGCATATATTATATCACACTTTTTGCAGCAAAAAAAGTGGCGTCTGCCGTTAAAGATTTCAGCAGACGCCTGAGCTTGGGTTGTGGGGATAAAGATATGAACGGTGCAAAGCTCAGGGCTTACACCCGCACTTTGCTGAAAGGAGGATCCTTTCGATACAGAGTATATCAGGAAAGGCGCGCGAAAATTGTTGAAAATTGCGTAAACTTTTTTATTTTTCTCTTTATTTTTTGTACAATCTGTGGTACATTATAGTCAGGTAGACCACAATATACAGTCCCGAAAGGAGTGCACAGTATGAATATCACTTTTACCGATCGCAAGATGGAGAGCTCGGGTATGCTCCGCGAATACGCAGAGAAGAAATGCATGAAGCTCGCTCCGTATTTCGACAAAGAAGTATCCGTACAGATAACCTTCTCCGCCGAGAGAGGCATGCATACCGCAGAGATCACAATGCAGACGCAGGGACTTTATTTCCGCGCCCAGGAGCGCACAGGCAATATGTACGCATCCATAGACGGCGCAATAGCATCCATTGACAAGCAGATCCAGAAGAACAAGACCAAGCTTGCCAAGAGACTCCGTCACGAGTCATTTGTCAAAGCAATGGGCGCGATGACCGACTACAGCGACGAGTCTTTTGAGATCATCCGCGAAAAGACCCTTGACGTAAAGCCCATGACTGTCGAGGACGCAATACTGCAGATGAATCTTTTGGGTCATACCTTCTTCTTCTTTATCAACAGCGAAAAGGGCGGCGCACCCTGCGTAGTCTATTCCAGAAACGACGGCGGCTACGGATTACTTGTTGCAAAAAAGTAAGTTTTAAGCTATTATAATAGGGCGGCCCTTTGGCCGCCCTGATTCTTTAGTAAACGGAGACATAGATATGATTTTTACAGTACCCTGTATTATGGGCACCGAGGGTCTGGTTGCCGACGAGCTGCGTTTTGGCGGCTTTGAGGGCGTCAATGCCGAAAACGGCAGCGTCAGCTTTGAGGGCGATCTGTCCGACTGCGCCAGAGCAAATATCACTCTGCGCTGCGGTGAGCGCGTACTTATCAGACTTGGCTGGTTTTCTGCCCATTCTTTTGAGGCACTGTTTGAGAGTGTCAAGGCTCTGCCTTGGGAAAACTTTATCGGCTCTCGGGAAGCATTCCCCGTCAAAGGCTACAGCCTCAACTCCCAGCTCAAGAGCGTGCCTGCCTGCCAGAGCATAATCAAAAAAGCGGTCGTCGAGCGCCTGCGTGAAAAATATCACTGCACCGAGCTGCCCGAGACAGGCAGTAAGCATCAGATCCAGTTCGCTATCATGAAGGATATGGCAACTCTGTATCTGGATACCTCGGGCGCACCTCTCTACAAGCGCGGCTACAAGCTGGAGCAGAGCGAGGCAAGCCTGCGCGAGACTCTGGCTGCAAGCATGGTCAAGATCGCAAGATACCGCGGCAGAGAGGATTTTTATGACCCCATGTGCGGCAGCGGTACCATCGCTATCGAGGCGGCTCAGGCAGCGCTGGGTATTGCCCCGGGTCTCAGGCGTGAGTTTGATGCAAGCGCATGGAGCGACGGCTGGGCAGCAGCATTTGCCTTTGAAAAAGAAGCCGCAGCTGCCAAAGCCCGTGCAGAAAAGCTGCCCATATTCGCCAGCGACAACGATGCCG
>JAFYMQ010000172.1 GCA_017556565.1 Clostridia bacterium
GGAATAGGCAACACCACCACCTCGGGCGCGGTGGCAGCCGCACTTCTCAATATGCCTGCACAGACCGTGGCGGGCAGAGGCGCAGGTCTGTCGGACAGCGGACTTGCCCGCAAATGTGAGGTTATCCGCCGTGCAATAGAGATAAACCGCCCCGATACAAGCGATCCCGTTGACGTACTGCGCAAGCTCGGCGGATTTGATATAGCGGGCATGGTGGGTATATTCATAGGCGGCGCACTGTACAGAGTTCCTGTAGTGGTGGACGGACTTATCAGCTCGGTTGCGGCCCTTGTTGCCGCACGTCTGTGCCCCAACAGCCGCTGCGCCATGATAGCCAGCCATACATCAAAAGAGCCCGCCGCAGGTGCTATACTGAGCGAGCTTAAGCTTGACCCCATTATATATGCCGATATGAAGCTTGGCGAGGGAACGGGCGGCGTGTGTATGCTGCCTTTGCTCGATATGGCGCTGAGTGTTTATAACGGCTCGGCGGCATTCACCGATACGGGCATTGAGCAGTACCGCAAGCTTGGAGGAGACGGCAAATGATCATCCTGCTGACCGGCGGCTCTGCCTGCGGCAAGAGTCATTATGCCGAGGCTCTGTGCCTGCACCTGGGCGCGCCCAGATATTATATCGCGGCTATGATGCCTTACGGCGACGGCAGCGAGCAAAAAATCGCAAAACACCGCACCATGCGTGCAGGCAAAGGTTTTGAGACAATCGAGCGCTACACAGACGTAGGCTCTCTTGTTTTGCCCCGGCGGGGCACCGTACTGCTTGAGTGCGTGTGCAATCTTACAGCCAATGAGATGTTTGATTCGAGCGGCAATATGCGCGACCCCTATGACGATGTGGTCGACGGTATAGACAAGCTGGCGACTCAGTGCGAAAATCTGATCATCGTCACCAACGATGTGGGCAGCGACAGCCGCCAATATACCCCCGAGACACGCAAATATGTAGAAGTGCTTGGCAGAATAAACGCCGCCCTGGCGCAAAAAGCCGACCACGTCTGCGAGCTTGTCTGCGGCATCCCGATAGTGCTGAAAGGAGAAAAACTGATATGAAGGATATGCTCAGATCTGTTGCCATGGCTTTTTCCATGTTCTCCTCTCTCCCCACCCCTCAGGTGGAGTGGAAAGACAGCAATATGAAATATATGCTCTGCGCCCTGCCTCTTGTAGGCGCGGCGGCAGGTGTGCTGATGCTGGGCTGGTACTGGCTGTGCGCTCAGCTCTCGATAGGCAAGCTGCTTTTTGGTGCGGGAATGGTGATCCTGCCCCTTGCAGTGTCGGGCGGTATCCATCTTGACGGATTCTGCGACACGAGCGATGCTCTTGCAAGCCACGCCCCCGCCGAAAAAAAGCGCGAAATACTCAAAGACTCCCGCGCAGGCGCATTTGCGGTCATCGGCGCGGCGGCATATTTTGTAGTGCATTTTGCCCTGTGTGCCGAGATCGGTATCAGCCTCATTGCCTCGGCTATGCTGGCGCTTCATCAGGTGTTTGCCCGTGCAATAGGTGCGCTGGCAGGCACGGTGCTGCCCTCGAGCAGCAGTCAGGGCTTGCTGGCAAGTTTCAAAAACGCCGCAGCAAAAAAAGCCGCGGCGGTGCTGACAGTCTGGTGCGTTCTGTGTGCCTGCGCCATGATAGCGCTGAGCCCTATAGGGGGAACGGTGTGCACGGTCTGCGGCGGCGCAGCCTTTTTGTATATCAAGCACATGAGCCGCAAGCAGTTTGGCGGTATGTCGGGCGATCTTGCGGGATTTATTATCACAGTTTTGCAGCCTGCGCTGGCAGCCTGCTTCATAATTAGCGAAAGGATGGCATCGGTATGGTTCTGATAGTAGGCGGCGAGGGTTCGGGCAAGCGCACTTTTGCCCTTGGTCTGGGTTACACTCCCGAGCAGATGGCTGACGCGGTTTTGGACAGCAGACCTGTTGTGTACCATCTGGAGCAGATGGTTTTTGCTGACCCCGACTGTATCGATGAGCTGCTGCCTGCGCTTGTGCAAAAAGATGTGGTCATCTGCAACGAAGTCGGCTCGGGCGTCATGCCCATCGACTGGCAGGAGCGGGCAGGCAGGGAAGCTACGGGCAGATTGTGTGTGCGCCTTGCTCAACAGGCTAAGTGCGTGGTGCGTATGGTGTCGGGCATTCCCAATATCATCAAGGGGCAGCTGGGATGAAAATTACCCTTATCCGTCACGGCAGCACGGACGGCAACGCCCTCAAGCGGTATATCGGCTCGACCGATGAGCCTCTGAGCGACCTTGGCCGTGAGCAGGTGATTGCCGCGGGCGTCGATCACAGCGTAAAAACCGTGTGGGTGTCCACCCTGACTCGCACCCATGAAACGGCGCGGCTGCTGTTTCCCGATGCCCAACTCATAGAGGAAAAAGCCTTTGACGAAATGAACTTTGGCGCATTCGAGGGCAAAAATTACAGTGAGCTTCAAGACGACTGCCGCTATACCCAATGGGTGGAAAATGGCTGCATAGCCCCATGCCCCGACGGCGAGAGTCGGGAAGAGTTTTGCGCTCGTGTGTGTCCGGTGTTTGAGCGCGCCGTGCGTGAGCTTATGCAAAAGGGCGAGGAGCAGATGGTCATGGTGGTGCACGGCGGCACTATCATGGCTGTGCTTGAAAGATACGCCGTGCCAAAAAAAGACTATTTTACCTACTCACCCAAAAACTGCAGGGGATATATCTGCACTGCCTGCATAGACCCAAACGGCCGGCTTATACTCACAATAGACTCAAAATGGGAACATAACTGAATAGAAAGATAAAAAAACAGCACCCGACGGGTGCTGTTTTTTTATCGCAGATCATTTCAGATCTCAGTAATTCTCTTTTCTCAGCTCGAAATATGCCTGAGGATGGTTGCATACGGGGCATACCTGAGGAGCAGCTGCGCCGGTGTGCATATGACCGCAGTTGCGGCATTCCCAGACCTGCTCGCCGTCTTTTGCGAATACTGTGCCGTTTTTCAGGTTGTTGAGCAGAGCAAGATAGCGCTCTTCGTGGCTCTTCTCGATAGCTGCAACGCCTCTGAACTGCTTTGCCAGCTCATAGAAGCCTTCTTCCTCAGCTTCTTTTGCAAATGTTGCGTACATATCGGTCCACTCCCAGTTCTCACCGTCAGCAGCAGCCTGCAGATTCTGCTCGGTGTTGCCGATGCCGTTAAGAGCCTTGAACCACAGCTTTGCGTGTTCTTTTTCGTTTTCGGCGGTCTTGAGGAAGAAGTCAGCTATCTGCTCATAGCCTGCCTTTTTGGCGGCAGATGCAAAATATGTGTACTTGTTTCTTGCCTCGCTCTCGCCAGAGAATGCTGCGCGAAGATTCTGTTCGGTTTTGCTTCCTTTGAGTTCCATGTCTGTTCTCCTTTTCCTTTTTTTATATTTTATCCGGGATTTTTGAGATTATTTACCGCAGCAGTGCTTATATTTTTTACCGCTGCCGCAGGGACAGGGGTCGTTTCTGCCTACCTTGTTGCCCTTGCGTACAGTCTTGCTCAGACTGCCGTCGTCGCCGGTGTCATTTTCTTCGGCTACCTTTTCGCGCTTCTGCTGCACGTTGATGAGGAATATACCGCGTGCGGTTTCGTCACGGATAGAGCTGATCATCTGATCAAACATATCTGCACCGATGCGCTTGTATTCCTTTCTGGGATCGACCTGAGCATAGCCTGCAAGACCGATACCGCGGCGCAGTTCGTGCATGGAGTCGATATGATCCATCCAGCTGCGGTCAACTGCGTTGAGCAGAACGATGCGCTCCATCTCACGCATAACGGGTGCGCCGAAATGTGCCTCTCTGGCATCGTATACCTGCATAGCAAGACGGTTGAGATATTCTGCGGCATCTTCGTGAGTCATGCCCGTCAGACGGCTCTCAACACTTGTTGCCTCAATAGGTGCGTACAAAAGTCCGCGGTACATAAGCGACAGCTGCTTTGCGCTGGCTCTCTCTATAGTGGGGGAGGATGCGGATGCCTCGGTGACCGTGCGGGAAATGGACTCGGTGACCATGTTGCGTACCTTGCCGCTGAGATCTTCGCCCGACAGTACGCGCATACGCTCGGCATAGATAAGTGTGCGCTGCTCGTTCATAACGTTGTCGTACTCAAGCACGTTGATACGGGTGCGGAAGTTGTTGCTCTCCACACGCTTCTGTGCCGATTCGATGGCATCGGACAGGATCTTCTGATCCAGCGCCTCGTCCTCGGGCACTCTGAGTGCGCGCATCATGTTCATGACTCGCTCGCTGCCGAACAGACGCATAAGATCGTCCTCAAGAGAGAGCATAAACACGCTCTCACCGGGGTCACCCTGTCTGCCTGCACGTCCGCGCAGCTGATTGTCTATACGGCGGCTTTCGTGGCGCTCTGTACCCAGTATGCACAGTCCGCCCGATGCCAGCACCTTTTCTTTGTCCTGCGCCACGGTCTTTTTGTGCTCTTCCAGCTTCTGGCGGAAGATCGCACGAGCCTCAAGCACCTGCGCATTGGAGGTGTCTGCATAGCCGGAAGCCTCGTTGATAACGTCGTCGGGATAACCCAGTGCCACCAGATCGTCCTTTGCCATATACTCGGCGTTGCCGCCCAGCATAATATCGGTGCCTCGGCCTGCCATATTGGTTGCGATGGTGACCGCACCCGATTTGCCTGCCTGAGCGACTATGTTAGCCTCTTTTTCGTGATGTTTTGCGTTCAGCACCTGATGACGGATGCCCTCTCGCTTGAGCATGGCCGAGAACTGTTCGCTGCGCTCGATGGAGATAGTACCCACCAGTACGGGCTGCTTTTTGTCGTAGCATTCTTTGATTTTCTGTACGATAGCCTTTTCTTTGCCCCGCTGGGTGCAATAGATACGGTCGGGCATATCGTTGCGGATCATGGGCATATTGGTGGGGATCTCGACAACGTCAAGATTGTATATCTGTCTGAACTCGTCCTCCTCGGTGACCGCAGTACCGGTCATACCCGAAAGCTTGGAATACAGACGGAAGAAGTTCTGGAATGTAATGGTAGCCAGAGTCTTGCTCTCGCGCTTTACCTCTACGTTTTCCTTTGCCTCGATTGCCTGATGGAGGCCCTCGTTGTAGCGGCGGCCGAACATAAGTCTGCCGGTAAACTCGTCAACAATGATTATCTCGCCGTCGCGGACAACGTAGTCAACGTCGCGCACCATACAGCCGCGGGCCTTGACCGCCTGATTGATGTGGTGAAGCAGCTCGGCGTTCTGGGGATCGGACAGATTTTCCAGCTTGAAGTATCTCTCAGCCTTGGCGCTGCCGTGAGGGGTCAGGGTTGCGGTACGGGCCTTTTCGTCTATGAGATAGTCTGCCTCTATATCGTCCTGCTCCTGCTTTTCGTCAACCTCGACCACCTTGAGAGAGGTCAGAGTAGCGGCAAAACGGTCGGCGATCTTGTACAGATCGGTGCTCTTGTCACCCTGACCGGAGATGATCAGAGGTGTTCTTGCCTCGTCGATGAGTATGGAGTCGATCTCGTCCACGATAGCAAAAACATGACCGCGCTGAACCATGTTCTCCTTGTAGATAGCCATGTTGTCGCGCAGGTAGTCAAAGCCCAGCTCGTTGTTGGTGCCGTAAGTAATGTCGCAGGCGTATGCCGCTCTGCGCTCGTCATTGGACATGGCGTGGATGATAACACCGCAGGAAACGCCCATGAATCTGTAAATCTTGCCCATCAGCTCGCCCTGATAGGATGCAAGATAATCGTTGACCGTGATGATGTGTACACCCTTGCCGGCCAGCGCGTTGAGGTATGCGGGCAAAGTCGCGGTCAGGGTCTTGCCCTCACCGGTCTTCATTTCCGCGATACGGCCCTGATGCAGTACAACGCCGCCTATAAGCTGTACGCGGAAGGGATACTGTCCCATAACACGCAGACAAGCCTCTCTGAATGCGGCAAAAGCCTCGGGCAGAATATCGTCCAAAGTTGCACCCGCGGCCAGCTTTGCCTTGAGTCGGGGGGTCTCGGCTTTGAGCTCCTCGTCGGTCATGGCGCGGTATTTGTCGGCCAGCGCCTCGATAGCGCGGATGGTGGGCTCAAGCTTTTTTAATTCGCGGGTGGAGTTGTCTCCAAAAAGTTTTTTGAGAAAAGAGTTAGCCAATTTTTATCATTCCTTTTATTTTGCAAGCCGCCTTGTGCGGCTGTTTTGTCGTCAAATTACAGTATAACACTATTATACGGTTTTTTCTACCGCAAAAAGTCGTAAAATGTTTGTAAAGTCGCCTAACGCTTTTTAAGCTCGGGCAGCTGGGACAGAATAACGGCGGCAAACACCATAAAACAGCCCAGATATTCCCGCGGCAGCAGGGTCTCGCTTGTTATCAGCCAGGAAAGCAGCAGGGCAAACACCGACTCAAGACTCATAATCAGCGAGCCGACCGAGGCATCGGTCATGCGCAGCGCCACCGACTGCAGGGTAAAACCTATGCAGCAGGATACTACGCTTGAGTAGAGCAGGGGGAGGGCGGCATCGGCGATTGTGGCAAGAGAAATATCGTCAAATATCAGAGCAAACACCAGCGCGGTCACAGATGCGGTAAAAAACTCGGCGCAGGCAAGATACACGCCGTTGACCTTTGGAGAAAAATGCTCCAGCAGGCATATCTGCACCGAGTATACCGCAGCGCAGGCCAGCATGATAAGGTCGCCGGGGTTTATTGAGCCTTCTTCGCCGCTCAGTGACAGCAGCGCAAAACCCGCCAGCGCTGCACCTATGCCTGCCCATACGAATACACCGGGCAGCTTTTTGTGCAGTACGGACGTGATAATGGGCACTATGACTATGTACAGAGCGGCGATAAATGAGCCTTTGCCCGGTGTGGTGTACAGCAGACCGAATCCCTGCAGCGCCGATGCAAAAACCAGCGCCATACCGCAGAGAATACCGCCTGCAAAAAGCAGCTTGAAGGGTATGGGCTCGGCCGCGGTAGATTCCGCGGCGGCGCGTTTTTTCTCCCCGGAGCGCAGCACCATACACACGGGCAGCAATATAAGACCGCCCAGAAACATACGCAGCATCTCATAGGTGAACACGCCTATGTGCTGTATGGCGGCATCGTTGGCTATATATCCGCCGCCCCACACGGCAGCGGCAATGAGCAGCAGCAGATTTCCTGTAAGTTTACGCTTGTTCATATATCTCCGATTAGTGTAAAAGCTCCCTGATCGGAGCTTTTACGGTTTGTGTTATTTTCTTTTTTTCAGCTTGAGTTTTTCGGGCGGGATCTGGGACAGCACGACTGCCAGGAATACCACGGCGCAGCCTGCGTATTCGCTGACGGTAAGCTGCTCGCGGAGCAGCAGCCAGCCAAAGAGTACCGAGAATACCGATTCAAGGCTCATCAGCAGGGCGGCAACGGTGGGATCGGTGTCCTTCTGTGCGATTATCTGCAGGGTGTAGGCAATACCGCAGGAGCAGACGCCGGCGTACAGAATGGGCACGGCTGCGCGGATTATATCGGCAAAAGATATGTCCTCAAAAATAACCGCCGCAACAAGAGACAGCACCGCGCACACAAAGAACTGTATGCTGGACAGAGCCACGCCGTTGACGTGGGGGGAGTAGCGGTCGATGATGAGGATATGTACGGCAAACAGTACGGCGCAGACCAGTACCAGAAGGTCACCCTTGTTGATGTTGCCGAATCCGCCGCCCAGCGCCAGCAGATAAAAACCTACCATAGCAATACCTGCGTATACCCATGTCAGCCAGTGAGACTTCTGGCGCAGGAATATGAGAGCAAGAATGGGCACAAGCACCACGTAGATGGTGGTTATAAATCCCGCCTTGCCTGCAGTGGTATAGATAATGCCGTAGTTCTGGAATGTGCTGGCAAAAAACAGCGCAATACCGCACAGACCGCCGCCTGTAAAGAGCAGCTTGTAATCGGCGCGTGTCATGGGCTTGTAGTCGGGCTTTTTGCGGTCAATACGGTTCATGACCCAGATGAGGGGCAGCAGCACCAGAGAGCCGATAAGCATACGCACGCCGTTGAATGTATAGGGGCCGATAGCGTCCATAGCGGTGCTCTGTGCAACAAAAGCCGCACCCCACAAAGCCGCAGTCAGCACCAAAAGAAGATTAGCGCGCAGAGTTTTCATATTCATAAAAAACACCTCGCAGAGACAGTAAAGTTTTGGCAAAAACCATTATACTATACCACATAGGTTAAAGTCAATCAAACTCTATATTAAATATAAGTAAATATAATAGTCAAAAGTCTTGCAATTGCCGGCGAAGATATGGTAAAATTAACGTCAGATGTAAATAAAAATTATTATTATGTCAGGAGAGAAAACATAATGATTTATTCAAGAGATTACAAGTTTGAGGACTATATCATCGGCCTCAAATGGGAGAACCTTCCCGAGAACGTTCAGGAAAGAGCCAAGATGTGCTTTGCGGATCTGCTCAACGCTCTGATCCTGGGCAGCCACAGCGCACAGTTCGAGGCAGGTCTTAAGACCGCAAAGGAAATGTTCGGCAAGGGTGACATCCCTGTCATCGGCAGCCAGGAGACTTTTACCTACTACGGTGCAACTACCGCAATGGGTCACTCCTCCAACGCCTACGACCTTGACGACGGCCACAAGATAATCCGTGCTCATCCCGGCACAGCATTCATCAGCGGTATCCTCGCTGCAGCATGGGAAGAGGACAGCACATACAAAGAGCTGCTCGAGGCTCTGGTAGCCGCATACGAGACCACAATCCGTACCGGCGCCGCAATGATCGAGCACTACAACAACTACTACCATTCCAGCGGCTCCTTCGGCCCCTGGGGCATCGTAGCCGGTGCAGGTAAGCTCAAGGGCTGGAACAGAGAAAAGCTCAACAACGCTCTGGCAATCGCTGAGTTCAACTCTCCCTTCGCTCCCGGCGGCAGAAGCGTCGAGTACCCCTCCATGAACAAAGACGGCGTACCCTACGGCGCAATGGTCGGCGCACTGGCTATGGCAAGTGAAAAGGCCGGCTTCGTTTCCAACTGCCACCTGATGGACGGCGAGGAGTACAAGAAGTACGCCGACGATCTGGGAGAGAAGTACGAGATCCTTGACCTGTACTTCAAGCCCTACGCAGGCTGCCGTTGGGGTCACCCCGCAATCGACGCCGTCGTATTCCTGATGAGAGAAAAGAACATCACCTGGCAGGATATCGAAAAGGTCGTCATCAAGACATTCTATCAGGCAACCCGCCTGTCCAAGATCGTTCCCAAGACCACCGACGAGGCTCAGTACAACATCGCATATCCCACCGCCTGCGGCATCGTATGGGGCGACTTCGGATTTGAGCAGGCACGCGACGAGAACCTGGGCGATCCCAGAGTCATCGAGATGATGAGCCGCCTCAGCTTCGAAAAAGACGACGAGATCGACGCAATGTTCCCCGGCCGCCGCTGCTGCAAGGCTGTTATCACCCTCAAGGACGGCACAGTGCTGGAGGGCGGTCTCTGCGAGCCCAGAGGCGAAGCTTACGAGGGCTTCGGCTTCGAGTGGATCGAGGAGAAGTTCATGCGCATGAGCAAGGCAGTCATGACCGAAAAGGCTCTCAAGGATATCATGGATATGCTCAAGGGTGACCTGAACGTCAAGGTTCGTGACATCGTTGCACTTGTAAACCGCAAGGAAAACTGGACCGACAGATAAATAAAACAAGAGGATTCGGGCAAACGGGAAGAAAAATGCGTTTGTTTGGGTCCTCTTTTTTTCAAAATACAGGAAAAATACAGAAAGAGGTAAAAATCATGTTTGATATTATCATCAAAAACGGCAATATAGTAGACGGCACCGGCAAAAAAGGCTACGCTTCCGACGTAGCTGTCAAGGACGGCAAGATCGTCGAGATCGGCAAAATCGACGCCCCCGCTGCCCGCGTTATCGATGCAGCCGGCCTGACCGTAACCCCCGGCTTTATCGATTCTCACAGCCACGGTGACGGCAGCGTACTGGAGATGCCCGACATGGACAACATCGTTCTGCAGGGCGTTACCACCATCATCGGCGGTCAGTGCGGCGGCTCTGACGCACCCTGCGGCAAGAAAGACGCCAAGAACTACGAAAAGCGCTGCACGGTAGAGAACTGGTTCAAGGCTCTTGAACAGTCCGGTCTGGGCAGCAACGTTGTCCTGCTTGCAGGTCACAGCACCATCCGTGATATGGTCATGGGCGATCTGGCAAACCGCGCTCCCACCGCAGATGAAATGGAGCAGATGAAGGCCATGGTAGCCAAGTGCATGGACGAAGGCGCAAAGGGTATCAATCTGGGCATCTACTACACCCCCGGCGCATACGCAACCACCGACGAGATCGTTGAGGTTGGCAAGGTAGTAGGCGAGAGAGGCGGCGTTATCTCCAGCCACATCCGTTCCGAGAGCATCAGACTTGTTGAGTCTGTTGAGGAGATGATCGAGATCGCACGCCGCACCGGTGCCAAGACCATCGTCTCCCACCACAAGGCAGCAGGCGGCCCCAACTACTGGGGACGCACCAAGATAACCACCAAGCTTATTGAAGAGGCAAGAGAGCAGGGAGTACCCATCTGGTGTGACGTTTATCCCTATGAGGCATGCTCCACCAGCCTGTGGGCAACCTTCATCTCCCCCGAGCGTCAGGCTCTGGGCAAGAAGAAGATCGCCGAGATGCTCAAGACCCCCGAGTACCGCAAGGAAGCCCGCGAGTGGATCGAAGAAACCTTCATCAACCACTCCTGGCACGAAAAGGGTCTGTCCTGGTGCCTTATGTGCGGCCTCAAGGAGCTGAGCGAGCTCAACGGTCTGCGCATCAACGAAGCCGCTGAAAAGTACGGCAAGGACGAGTTTGAGACACTGTTTGACGTACTGTCTGCCAACGAGTGTGTAGGCAGAGGCGTTCTGTTCACCATGAACGAAGAGGACGTTGCAAACGTTATCTCCAAGCCCTACGCTATGATCGGCTCTGACGGCAGCGTTTCCCGCGAGCCCGCACATCCCCGCAACTACGGCACATTCCCCAGAGCCGTATCCCGCTTTGTCAGAGAGCTCAAGGTGGTTGAGTTTGAGGAAATGATCCGCAAGATGACCTCTCTTGCAGCAGAGGTTTACGATCTGGACACCAAGGGCGTTATCGCAGTGGGCAAGGATGCGGATATCTGCGTCATCGATGCAGACAAGTACGGCCCCCTCTCTACCTTCGTAGAGCCCGGCAAGCCCAACGTCGGTGTTGAGTACGTTCTGGTCAACGGTGTTGTCACAGTCGAGCACGACAAGTACAACGGCGCACTGGCAGGCAAGCCCGTCAGAAAGGCATAAAGGTAAAAATATGTACGATCTTATAATCAAAAACGGCAGAATAATCGACGGTACCGGTTCTCCCTCTTACTTTGCCGACGTAGCTATCAAAGACGGCAAAATCGTCAAGGTGAAAAAGGGCATCAAGGGCGAGAGCAAGGATGTTCTTGATGCACAGGGTCTGGTCGTTACCCCCGGTTTCATAGATTCTCACGGTCACAATGACTCGGCTATCTTCTCTTTCCCCGATCAGCGTGAGAAGATCGAGCAGGGCATCACCACCACCATCGCAGGTCAGTGCGGCGGCTCTCAGGCTCCCTACGGCTGCGACGTCCCCGCCGAAAAGATCAAGGAGATCGAAGGCTTCGGCATGGAAAACGAGGTCTACAAGACCATGGGCTCCTTCCTTGAGAACGCACAGAAGGTTCCTCAGGGCAGCAACGTCTGCATGCTGGTCGGCCACGGCTCTCTCCGCCGTGCTGTACTGGGCGTAGAAAACCGCAAGCCCACCGCCGAGGAGCTGGAAAAGATGAAGGCTCTGCTGCGCGAGGGCATCGAGGCAGGCGCACTGGGTCTGTCTCTGGGCCTTATCTACACCCCCGGCTGCTATGCCGAGACCGATGAGCTCATCGAGATCGCCAAGGTGGCAGGCGAGTACAACGCAGTTGTCGCCGCTCACATCCGCGACGAGGGTGACTACCTGATCAAGGCTGTCAAGGAGTTCATCACCATCATCCGCGAGTCGGGCGCACGCGGCGTTCTGTCCCACCACAAGGCAGCTACCCGCGACGAGACATGGGGCAAGGTCACCCACACCATCCGTATGCTCAAGGAAGCCAACGAGCAGGGTGTTGAGATCTACTGCGACGTTTACCCCTACCACGCATCCCACACCGGTCTTGCATCCACCTTCCTGCCCGCTGCATTCCGCGCACAGAGCGCAAGCGCACAGGTCGAGCAGCTCAAAGACCCCGCAAAGCGCGCCGAGATCCTTGAGTGGAACCTGAAAAAGTGGGGCAGAGACCTGAGCTGGGTACAGCTTGCACGCAGCGGCTCCTATCCCCAGTATCTGGGCATGCGTATGAACAAGATCGCCGAACTCGAGGGCAAAGACGAGTACGAGATGGTCTTTGAGATACTTACTTCGGACAATATGGGCGGCACAGCCTGCTATTTCACCATCTGTGAAGAGGATATAGCAACCGTTATGGCTTATGACCGCGCTATGATATGCACCGACGGCGGCGTTGCAGGCAAGGCTACCGTCTTCCATCCCCGCAACAAGGGTTCTTTCCCCCGTGCACTGGGCAGATTCTGCCGCGAAAAGGGCGTAGTTTCCATGCCCGAAATGATCCGCAAGATGACCGCTATGCCCGCAGCCGTTTACAACCTGCGCTCCAAGGGTCTGGTATGGGAAGGCTTTGATGCCGATCTGTGCATCTTCGATCCCGACAAGATCATCGACCGCTCCGAGTTCACCGACTGCCAGAAGCGTGCCGAGGGACTCAATTATGTCCTGATGGCAGGTGAGGTCGTTGTTGAAAACGCAGTTCACAACGGCAAGCGCCTGGGCAAAATCATCCTCAGAGAGGAATAATCACTATGTTTGATCTGCTTATCAAAAACGGCAGAATAATCGACGGTACCGGCTCACCCTCCTATCTTGCCGACGTTGCGATCAAGGACGGCAAGATAGTCAAGGTCAAGAAGGGCATCAAGGGGGAGGCAAAACAAACCCTTGATGCACAGGGTCTGGTCGTTACCCCCGGTTTTATAGATTCTCACGGACACAATGACTCTGCCATATTCACCTTCCCCGATCAGCGTGAGAAGATCGAGCAGGGCATTACCACCACTATCGCAGGTCAGTGCGGCGGCTCTCAGGCGCCCTTTGGCTGCGATATCCCTGCAGAAAAAATCAAGATGATAGACGGCGTCGGTATGGAAAACGAGGTCTACAAGACCATGGGTTCTTTCCTGCATCACGCCAAGGACAAGCCTCAGGGCAGCAATATTGCTATGCTTGTCGGTCAGTGCTCCCTCCGCCGCGCCGTTATGGGCGTGGAAAACCGCAAGCCCACCGCCGAAGAGCTTGAAAAGATGAAAGCTCTGCTGCGTGAGGGCATCGAGGCGGGTGCGCTGGGTCTGTCGCTGGGTCTTATCTACACCCCCGGCTGCTATGCCGACACCGATGAGTGCATCGAGCTTGCCAAGGTCGCGGGCGAGTACAACGCAGTTGTTGCCGCCCACATCCGCAGCGAGGGTGTAACTCTGGTCAGAGCGACAAAAGAGTTCATCACCATCATCCGCGAGTCGGGTGCACGCGGCGTTCTGTCCCACCACAAGGCAGCAGGTCTTGAAGAAAGCTGGGGCAAGGTCACCCACACCATCCGTATGCTCAGAGAGGCCAACGAACAGGGCGTGGAGATCTACTGCGACGTTTACCCCTACCACGCAGCCAGCACGGGCATCAACACGTCGTTTTTGCCTCAGGAGTTCCG
This sequence comes from Clostridia bacterium, assembly GCA_017556565.1. Lineage (GTDB taxonomy): Bacteria > Bacillota > Clostridia > Oscillospirales > Butyricicoccaceae > RGIG3513. The sequence goes on from JAFYMQ010000172.1 coordinate 13,809, forward strand.
TGCACAGAGCGCAAAAGATCAGCTTGAGCAGCTGAGAGATCCCGTTAAGCGTGCCGAGATCACCGAGTGGGCACGCAAAAAGTGGAACAACGATCTGCACTGGGTACAGCTTGTCAAGAGCAGCGCATATCCTCAGTATTTGGGTATGCGTATGGACGATATAGCACGTATGGAGGGCAAAGACCCCTACGATATGGTCTATGACATACTCATAGAGAGCGAGCTTGCGGTCACAGGTGTTTACTTCTCCATAGCCGAGGAGGACGTTGAGACGGTACTGGCTTATGAGCGTGCCATGATCTGCACCGACGGCGGTGTTGCAGGCAAATCCTCTGTATTCCATCCCCGTGTCAAGGGTTCGTTCCCCCGCGCACTTGGCAGATACGTCCGCGAAAAGGGCGTCACGACCCTGCCTGAGATGATCCGCAAAATGACCGCTATGCCCGCCGCAGTCTACAACTTGCGCTCCAAGGGCCTTGTTTGGGAAGGCTTTGATGCCGATCTGTGCATCTTTGATCCCGACAAGATCATCGACCGCTCCGAGTTCACCGATTGCCAAAAGCGTGCCGAGGGTCTCAACTATGTCCTCGTGGCAGGCGAGGTGGTCGTTGAGGATGCAGTCCACAACGGCAAGAGAAACGGAAAACTTATACTCAGAGAGGAATAATCACCATGTTTGATATACTTATTAAGAACGGTAAGGTCATCGACGGCACCGGCTCGCCTGCATATTTTGCAGACGTTGCGGTCAAAGACGGCAAGATAGTCAAGGTAAAAAAAGGCATCAAGGGCGATGCTAAGCAGATCATTGACGCAACCGGTCTTGTAGTAACCCCCGGCTTTATCGATTCTCACGGCCACAACGACAGCTTTGTTCTTTCCCACCCCGAAATGACCGAAAAGGTTGAGCAGGGCATCACCACCACCATCGCAGGTCAGTGCGGCGACAGTATCGCACCTATCTCCAACTATATCAAGACCCCCAAGCAGATAGGCGACTTCGGTATCCAGCTTGATCTGTACAAGACCATGGGCACTCTGCTGGACATTGCCAAGAACGTTCCTCAGGGCAGCAACACAGGTATCCTGATGGGTCACAGCCAGCTCAGACGCGCCGTTATGGGTCTTGAGAACCGCGCCCCCACCGAGAGCGAGATGCAGAAGATGAAAGATCTGGTACGCGACGGCATGGAACACGGCGCTATGGGCGTGTCTTTCGGTCTTTTCTATGCTCCCGGCTGCTATGCAGAGGTAGACGAGTGCATCGAGCTTGCCAAGATCGTCAAGGAGTACGAGGGTATTATCACCTCCCACATCCGTGACGAGGCAGACTACCTCATCCGCTCCACCAAGGAGTTCATCGCCATCGTCAAAGGCTCGGGCTGCCGCGGTGTTATCTCCCACCACAAGAGCTACGAAAAAGAAGAAAACTGGGGCAAGGTCACCCACACCCTGCGTATGATCGACGAGACCAACGCCGAGGGTTATGACCTGTATTGCGACGTATACCCCTACATCGCATCCCATACCAATATGCAGAGCATGTTCATCCCCCGCGAGGACAGATCGGCAGGTCTTGAGGGTCTTACCAAGATGCTGGAGGATCCTCAGTACCGCGAGAGAGTCCGCAACATCAACGTCAACTATTACGGCAAGACCGATCTTGACTGGGTACAGGTCACCATCTGCCCCGGCAACCCCGAATATTCGGGCAGAATAGTCGGCGACATCGCCCGCGAAAAGGGTCAGGATCCCTACGAGACACTGTTTGACATCATGCACGACAGCAAGGTCGCTTGCTCGGCTTGCTACTTTACCATGTGCGAAGAGGACGTGGAGACCGTTATGGCACACAGCCGTACCATGATCTGCACCGACAGCGGCATCGCAGCGGGCAAAACCTTCTTCCATCCCCGTCTGAGCGCCAGCTTCACCCGCACTCTGGGTGAGTACGTACGCGAGAGGGGCGTTACCACTCTGCCCGAGATGATCCGCAAGATGACCGCAATGCCCGCCGCAGTCTACGGACTCAAGACCAAGGGCCTCATATGGGACAATATGGACGCAGACATCTGCATCTTTGATGCCGACAAGATAGTTGACAAAGCTTCCTTCACCGATTGCAAGGCTCGCGCAGAGGGTCTCAATTACGTTATTATCGGCGGCGAGGTCGTTGCCGAAAATGCCGTACACAACGGCAAGAGATGCGGAAAGGTGCTTTTAAGAGAGGACTAATCAATGTTTGATTTGCTTATCAAAAACGGCAGAATAATCGACGGCACCGGCTCGCCGTCCTATCTTGCCGACGTTGCGGTCAAAGACGGCAAAATCGTCAAGGTAAAAAAAGGCATAAAAGGTGACGCTGCCCGCGTCATAGACGCAAGCGGCAGGGTAGTCACCCCCGGCTTTATTGATTCCCACGGTCATAGCGACCGCACCCTGCTCACCTATCCCGAACAGATAGAAAAGGTCGAGCAGGGCATCACCACCACCCTTTCAGGTCAGTGCGGCGGCAGCGTCGCGCCTATCGCCAAGTACGTCACCGCCTCCAAACAGGTAGGGGAGTTTGGCGATCAGCAGGTCGTCTACAAGACCATGGGCACTCTGATCAATATTGCAAAAGACCGCCCATTAGGCTCCAATATGGCGCTGCTTGTAGGTCACGGTCAGCTGAGACGTGCGGTAATGGGTCTGGACAACCGCGCCCCCACAGAGCAGGAAATGGAAGAGATGAAAGCTCTGCTCCGCGACGCTTTAGAGCACGGTGCGCTGGGTATGTCCTTCGGCCTTTTCTATGCTCCCGGCTGCTATGCCGAGACTGACGAGTGCATCGAGCTTGCCAAGGTGGTCAAAGAGTACGAGGGCGTGCTGGCTGCCCATATGCGTGAGGAGGCAGACTACCTCATCCGCTCGGTCAAAGAGTATTTGTCCATTATCAGGGCATCGGGCTGCCGCGGCGTTATCTCCCATCACAAGAGCTATCAGAAAGAAGAAAACTGGGGCAAGGTCAACCACAGCCTGCGTATGATTGACGAGGCAAATGCCGAGGGACTGGACGTTTATTGCGACGTGTACCCCTTTGTTGCATCCCAGACCAATATGCTGAGCATGTTTATTCCCCGTCTTGACCGCGCAATGGGCAACGAAAAGCTGACCCAGCTGCTGCGCACCCCCGAATACCGCGAAAAAGTCCGCAAGATCAATATAGATCACTACGGCAAGGATGACCTCAAGTGGGTTCAGGTCACAGCCTGCCCCGACCATCCCGAATACTCGGGTATGCTCATAAGCGACATTGCAAAAGAGCGTGGTCAGGAAGATTACGAGGCTATGTTTGACGTTATGTGCGACTGCAAGATGAATTGCTCGGCATGCTTCTTTACCATGTGTGAGGAGGACGTTGAGACGGTCATGTCTCACCCCCGCGCCATGATCTGCACCGACTCGGACGTTGCGGCAGAGAGCATCTTCTTCCATCCCCGTCTGTCGGCATCCTTTACAAGAGTGCTGGGCAGATACGTCCGCGAGAGGGGAGTCACATCCCTGCCCGAGATGATCCGCAAAATGACCGCTATGCCCGCCGCCGTATACGGCTTCAAGTCCAAGGGTCTTGTATGGGACGGCTTTGATGCCGATCTGTGCATCTTTGATCCCGACACCATCATAGACAACGCATCCTTTGACGACTGCAGGGCAAAAGCCACGGGTCTGGATTACGTTATCGTTGGCGGTCAGGTCGCAGCCGAGAACGCCACCTACACAGGCGCGATGGGCGGCAAGCTGCTGCTGCGGGGGGAATAAGCCTTATGTTTGATCTTATTATCAGAAACGGCAAGATTTTTGACGGTACAGGCGGCCCGTCGTTTCATGCCGATATAGCCGTCAAAGACGGCAAAATAGCCAAAGTCTCCAAGGTCATCCGTGATAGTGCCGAGCGTGAGATCGATGCTGCCGGACTGACCGTTACCCCCGGATTTATCGACTCACACGCACACAATGACAGCTGGGTACTGCTCCAGCCTCTGCAAAAAGAGAAGATAGAGCAGGGCATCACCACCTCCATCGGCGGTCAGTGCGGCGGCTCGCCCGCCCCCTGCACAAAAAAGCCCGAGGATTGCGAGACTATCGGTGAGTTTGGTCTTGCCTGCGACGTGTACAAGGATATGGGCACCTTTCTGAGCATTGCCAAGACCGTACCTCAGGGCGCCAACAGTATGGTGCTCATCGGTCACAATACCGTCCGCAACGCAGTCATGGGCAACGCATTCCGCGCTCCCACAGAGCAGGAACTTAACAAGATGAAAGACTACGTCCGCGATGCTATGGAGCACGGTGCGCTGGGTCTGTCCTTCGGGCTTGGCTACAACCCCGGCTGCTACAGCGATGTGCCCGAGATGGCAGCGCTTGCCAAGGTTGCCGCCGAGTACGGCGGCGTGGTTACCGCCCATATCCGCAACGAGGGTGACAATGTTGCCGCCGCCGTAAAGGAGTTTTTGCAGGTACTGCGCGAGAGCGGTGCAAGAGGCGTTGTCTCCCACCTCAAATCCAGCGACAGAGAAGAAAACTGGGGCAAGGTACACAACCTGATGCGTCTTATTGACGAGGCCAATGCCGAGGGTCTGGACGTGTATGCCGACGTTTATCCCTACAATGCCTACAATACATCCCTGCTGCCTATTTTTGCCCCCATCGAGTTCAGAGCAAATACCAAAGAGGTTATGATTGAAGAACTGAAAAAGCCCGAGGTACGCGCCCAGCTGCGAAAACGCAACGTTGAGCGCTACGGCAGAGAGGATCTGGATTGGGTGCAGCTCAACACCATCGTAAACGCTCCCCAGTACGAGGGCAAGCGTATGAGCGAGGTTGCAGAGATGATGGGCAAAGAAGATCACTACGATGCGCTCTTTGACCTGTTGCTCATCAACAACCTCAACGGTATGGCTTGCTACTTCGGTATCTCCGATGATGACGTGTGCGCCATTATGGGCTACGAGCGCGCCATGATCGGCACAGACAGCGGCGTTGGCAGACCCGGTCTTACCAGATACCATCCCCGACTGCGCGGATCCTTCCCCAGAACTCTGGGCAGATATGTCAGAGAAAAGGGCGCTTGCACCATGCCCGAGATGATCCGCAAGATGACAAGTATGCCCGCCGCCGTCAAAGA
>JAFYMQ010000173.1 GCA_017556565.1 Clostridia bacterium
GCATACTTATCTGGACTATGAGCCGCAGCAAGCCTATCCAAAACTTTATAAACGGATAATATATACTGCCTCCTCATATGATATTGGGGAGGTAGTTTTTTATGGAGAGATTGCACACGCTGGCACAGAAGAATATAGTAAACATAGATGACGGAGTCTGCATCGGTAAAATTGCCGATGTGGAGCTTGACAGCTCATCGGGCAGGATAACCGCCATCGTAATCGCGGGAAAAATGCGTGCTTTTGGCCTGCTGGGGAGGCGGGCAGAGGTGGTTATTCCCTGGGAAATGATAACCAAAATCGGAAATGACGTGATGTTGGTACGATTGGGCACAGCATACACCAAAAAAGCTGCATTTTAGCAGGATTTTGCGCAAAAAACTCTTGCAAATGGAATGCTCTTGTGCTATTATATATAAGCTGTCCAAAGAGGCAGACTACACACATTGCGTAACGAGGCGATTGTGCCCTGTATAACAGGGTGACCGCCGAGGATGAGCGTGGTGGAGGAAAAAACAAAGGAGGACATTAAAATGTCAGTAATTTCAATGAAGCAGCTGCTGGAGTCCGGCGTACATTTCGGACATCAGACCCGCCGTTGGAACCCCAAGATGGCAGAGTACATCTTTATGGAGAGAAACGGCATCTACATCATCGACCTGCAGAAGACCGTCAAGAAGCTGGAGGAGGCTTACTTCTTCGTTCGTGACATCGCTGCCGAGGGTGGCAACATTCTCTTCGTAGGTACCAAGAAGCAGGCTCAGGATGCTGTCCGTGAGGAAGCTGAGAGAGTCGGCATGTACTATGTAAACGCTCGTTGGCTGGGCGGTATGCTCACCAACTTCAAGACCATGCGCCGCCGCGTTGAGCGTCTGGCTCAGTTGAACAGAATGGCTGAGGACGGCACATTTGATCTGCTTCCCAAGAAGGAAGTTATCAAGCATAAGCTCGAGATCGAAAAGCTCGAGAAGTATCTGGGCGGCGTTAAGGAAATGCGCAAGCTCCCCGCTGCTCTGTTCGTAGTAGACCTCCGCAAGGAGAAGAACGCAATTGCCGAAGCTAAGAAGCTGGGCATTCCTGTTGTCGCTATCGTTGACACCAACTGCGATCCCGAAGATGCAGATTACGTCATCCCCGGCAACGACGATGCTATCCGTGCTATCAAGCTGATCGCTTCCGCTATGGCTAACGCCGTTATCGAAGGCCGTCAGGGCGAGCAGCTCTCCGTCAGCGACGAGACCGTTGCAGCAGAAGAGCAGACCGCAGCACCTGCAGTTGACACCACTCCCAGAGCTCCCATGAAGAGAGAGTCCAAGACTGCAGAAGAGATCATCGGCTAATTATTAAAATTAAAGGAGAGTAAATACAATGGCATTTACAGCTAAAGACGTACAGAAGCTCCGTGAGCAGACCGGCGCAGGTATGATGGATTGTAAGAAGGCCCTTACTGCTTCTGACGGTGATTTTGAAAAAGCTATTGAGTTCCTTCGTGAGAAGGGCTTGGCAGCAGCAGCTAAGAAGGCTGGCCGTGTAGCAGCAGAAGGCGCTGCATACGCTACCGTATGTGCTGAGTGCGGCGTTGCAGCTCTGGTAGAGATCAACTCCGAGACCGACTTCGTTGCTAAGAACGACGAGTTCAAGAAGTTCTGTGCAGACGTTGCTACCGCTATCATGGTAGAAGCTCCCGCAGATCTCGAGGCTCTGGCAGCTTGCAAGTACCCCGGTTCTGACCTGACCGTTGTTGATATGCAGCGTGAGAAGGTTCTCACCATCGGCGAGAACATCCAGATCAGACGTTTTGAGCGTTATGACAACAACACCATGAACATCGCTTACATCCATGCAGGCGGCAAGATTGGTGTTCTGGTTGCTCTTGAGGTTTCCGATAATCTTCGCGGCAACGAGAAGATCATCGAGATGGGCAAGGACATCTGCATGCAGATCGCTGCAATGCGTCCCCAGTGGCTCAATCGCAACGACGTTCCCGCTGAGACTCTGGCAAAGGAGAAGGAAATCCTTCTGGCTCAGACCATCAACGAAGGCAAGCCCGCAGCTGTTGCTGAGAAGATCGTTCTCGGCCGTATCGGCAAGTTCTATGAGGAAAACTGCCTCGTAGACCAGGCTTTCGTTAAGGAGAACAAGATCTCTGTTGCTAAGTATGTTGACAGAGTTGCTGCTGAGCAGGGCGGCACCGCTAAGATCGTCAAGTTCACCCGCTTCGAGAGAGGCGAGGGCATCGCAAAGCGTGAGGACAACTTTGCTGAAGAAATCGCAAAGCTCACCGGCGGCGCTAACTAATTAGATCAATATCAAAATACCGAAAGCTCAATGCTTTCGGTATTTTTTTATGTCTATGAAAATACCCCGTGCAGGTGTGCCTGCACGGGGTATTGATATATGCAACTTATTTTGCCAGGTTGTCGTAAACTTCGCCGTCGATGATGGTCTTTTCACATCTGGACATGGAGCAGAAGGGATGGCCGCTGAATATAGCCATATCTGCATCCTTGCCGACCTCGATAGAGCCGATGCGGTCAGCCAGGCCAAGCAGGGTAGCGGGGTTGATGGTAACAGCCTCAAAAGCAATCTGCTCATCAAGACCGTATGCGATTGCTCTGCCAACGTTCAGGGGCAGCATGCCGACCTGACCGGAGCCGTCCATGGTGATGCAAATCTTGAGTCCCAGACCGGACAGGATAGCAGCATTCTCAGGGATCTGGTTGAACAGCTCGGACTTGGAGGGGCTGGAGAAGAGGGGGCCGAGGGTAAGGAATACGTCCTTCTCTTTGAGGAACTCCTGAATAAAATGGCCCTCGGTTACATGCTCCAGAGCATAGTCGAGGTTAAACTCCTCAGCAATTCTGACAGCAGTCACGATGTCGTCGCTGCGGTGTGCGTGGATACGAGCCTTCATCTCGCCGCGAACAACGGGTACAAGAGCCTCAAGCTTGAAATCGGGCTTGGGTCTTGCCTTGCTATTGTCCTTCTCCCACTCAGCCAGAGCATCGGAATATACCTTTGCGTTGAACAGTACCTCGCGCAGGATAGCGCCGTTGCCCATACGGGTCTTGGGCATGACGTTTCTGCCGCCGTATGTACCCTTGGGGTTCTCGCCCAGAGCAAACTTCATCTGCTCGGTGCCCTCGATCATAATATCGAATACTGTAGCGCCGTCCTTGTGCTTGAAAGCAATACCGGTGCCGCAGCAGATGTTTGCCGAGCCGGGGATGGTCAGGCTGGTGGTGATACCGCCCTGTCTGCCGCGTACGATGCCTGCATCCTTGGGATTGAGTGCGTCAAGAGCACGGATGTATCCGGTGTTGGGGGAGGTGGTCTCGTTCAGGTCTACGCTTTCGCCGCGTGCATGGGGCATGGTCTCAACAGATACGTGGGAGTGAGAATCGACAAATCCGGGGGTTACCCACTTGCCGGTAGCGTCGATAACTTCGCAGCCTTCGGGGATAGCTATGTCAGCGCCTACAGCTGTGATCTTACCGTTTTCAATCAGAACTGTGCCGTTTTCGATTGTGCCTTTGGTAACAGTGATTATCTTTCCGTTTTTGATAGCAAGCATGATTATATCTCCTGTTTTATTAGTTTTAGTTTTTGTAAATAACGCCGTCAATCATGACCAATTCGCACTTGGACAATGACGAGAAAGGATGACCGGTGAACATAGCCAGGTCAGCATCCTTGCCGACTTCAATTGAGCCTATGCGGTCAGCCAGACCCAGCAAGGTGGCAGGATTGATTGTTATAGCCTCAAAAGCCGCCTGTTCATCAAGACCGTATGCAATAGCTCTGCCTACATTGAGAGGGAGCATATCACTTGCGGCAGAGTTGTCCATGGTAAGGCACAGCTTTTTGATACCTGCTTTTGCAAACAGACCTGCGTTCTCGGGGATCTGTCCGTGAAGCTCGGATTTGGAAGGACTGGAGAAGAGGGGGCCAAGTGTGCAGAAAATATCCTTTTCCTTGAGTAAATCCAAAAGCATATAACCTTCGGTTACGTGCTCGATGGCATAATCAAGATTGAACTCATCTGCTACACGGATAGCGGTGACGATATCGTCGTTGCGATGAGCGTGTATGCGGCATTTCATCTCACGGCGCATAACGGGTACAAGGGCGTTCAGCTTAAAATCGGGCTTGGGTTTGGTTTTTGATGTGCCGTTTTCCCATGCAAGCAGAGCATCCGAATATTGTTTTGCATCGTACAGTATCTCGCGGAAACGGGCGCCAACACCCATACGGGTACGGGGCATAAACTTGCGTCCTCTGTCGTAGCCCTTGGGGTTTTCACCCAGAGCAAACTTCATCTGCTCACTTCCGGGAATGATGATGTCGTAGACGGTTTTGCCATCTCTATGCTTGAAAGCGATACCGGTACCACCGCATATATTTGCAGAGCCGGGCAGGGTGAGGCTTGTGGTAATACCGCCGCGACGTCCGATTTTTATACCCAGATCGCGGGGATTGAGGGCATCAAGAACACGAACGTAAGAAGTGTTTGCGTTGACAGACTCATTAACATCACTGTTTTCGTCCTTTGCATGGGGGAGGGATCCGATGCCGGTATGAGCATGGGAATCGACAAAACCGGGAGTTACCCATTTGCCCTGAGCATCGATAACTTCGCAGCCTTCGGGGATGTCGAGATCGGCACCGACAGCTTTGATTTTGCCGTCTTCTATGAGGATAGTGCCGCGCTCAAGAGTACCTTTTGTTACGGTTATAATTTTTCCGTTTTTTATTGCGAGCATTTCATCACCTTCTTAGGTGTATTATAACATAGCAATATCCCATAATCAATTAAAAACGGTATATATAAATAATCTTATCTGCAAAATAACTATAATATAATCGACAAATCAGCCGCAATGTTGTATAATAAACGGGAAATGAAAATTATCGCTGGAGGATACTAATATGGAACAAATGATCAAAAAATGGTCGGCAGAAAGTCAGGAAGAGCTCAAGCAGCTTTTGTTTGATCTGTGCCGCATCCCCGCACCCTCGCACAAAGAAGAGCTTCGCGCCGAGTTCTGCAAAAAATGGCTGGAGAGCAAGGGCGCGCAGGGTGTATATATAGATGATGCGCTGAATGTTGTATTCCCTTATTGCGACAATGGCGGCGAGGTCACGGTTTTTGAGGCTCATACAGACACGGTTTTCCCCGATATGACTCCTTTTGATGTCAAAATTGAGGGCGATATCGCATCTTGCCCCGGTATTGGTGACGATACCGCAAACCTGGCAGAGATGATGATGGCTATTTCCTTCCTGCTCAAAAACGACCTCAAGCCCAAAAACGGCGGCATAATCTTCGTCTGCAACTCCTGCGAAGAAGGTCTCGGTAACCTCAAGGGCACCAGAGAAATCATGAAGAAGTACGGCGACCGTACAAAAGAGTTCTTTACATTTGACGGCACACTGTTTTCGGCTGTCAAGCGCGCAGTAGGCTCCCGCAGATTCCGTATCGAGGTCAAGACCATCGGCGGTCACTCTTATGGCAGCTACGGCAATCCCAATGCTATCGAGCAGCTTGCCCAGCTTATCGTTCAGCTTTATCGTATCAAGGTGCCCACACCTCCCGATACCAAGACTACCATGAACGTCGGCACCATTCAGGGCGGCACATCGGTTAATACCATAGCTCAGCAGGCTGAGGCGCTGTTTGAGTTCCGTTCGGATGACAGAGAGTGCCTTGAGTGTATGCAGAGACAGTTCGATGCTATAATAGAAGCAGAACGTGTAAAGGGATTTGACGTTACAGTAGAGCTGGTTGGTGAGCGTCCCTGCATGGGCGACGTTGACCCCGTAAAACACAAAGCAATACTGGACAAAGTCGTAAATCTCATGAGCAAATATACCGACAAAGAGATCAGACTCCGTCCCTCGTCCACCGACTGCAATATACCTCTGTCCATGGGTATACCCTCTACCTGCATCGGCGGATATCACGGTGCAAAAGCTCATACAAGACAGGAGTACATTGAGCTCAGCAGCCTGAATACCGGTCTCTCTATTATCACCGAGTGCATCACATTGTCGCTGTAATATATAATATAAATATAAAAATGC
>JAFYMQ010000174.1 GCA_017556565.1 Clostridia bacterium
ACCTGCGGCGGATGAAATCACTGCGTGATGAAATCCTGCTTCGCAGGAACAAGGGGACGGATTTAATTTCAGCTGAGGCGCGTCCGAAGATTTCATCTGCGCCAGCAGATTTCACCGTGAGCAAAGCGAGCGATTTCATTGTTGCCACCGGCACCAGAAAAAAGACGATTGCGTGAGCAATCGTCTTTTTTCATCTAAATCCGTCCTTACGGACGGAATAAATCCCCCCTGCGGCGGATGAAATCACTGCGTGATGAAATCCTGCTTCGCAGGAACAAGGGGACGGATTTAATTTCATCTGCATCAGCAGATTTTCACAGCAGTCTGAACTTGTTTTTGTCGTATTCTATCAGCCCTTCATCTCGCATTTTGGACAATTCATTGGACATTGCGCTGCGGTCTACCGACAAAAAATCAGCCAGCTGCTGGCGGTTATACGGGATCTCAAACTCGTTTTTGTTCTGTTTTGCTGCCTGCTCGGACAGATAGGACACCAGTTTTTCTCTTGTGGTGCGCTTGGACATATGAGACAGCTTGCTGACCAGCCGGCGGTTTTTGTCCGACAGTGCGGCAAACAGATTGCGCACCACCGCTGCATGAAAAGGGCAGGCGCTTGAGCAGGTGGTGATGACGCGCATCACGTCAAAGAATATTACGGCGCTGTCCTGTGCCGCCACCACGTCGTTTTGCAGCGGGCCGCTTTGGGGCATAGCGTATGCCTCGCCGAACATTTCACCCTCGGTCACATGGCCAAGTATGCTTCTGCTGCCCCAGTAGTCATCTCTTTGTATATGCAGGCTGCCCGACACCAGCATGGTTATATCTCCGATATGTTCGCCCTGCCTGAGGACGTACTCGCCCTTTTTGTAGGTGCGCAGTCTTGCGCCCAGACAGTTGAGCATGGCTTCTGTCTCCTGCTCGCCAACGCCGCTGAACAGCTGGGAGCGTTTTAGGACGGGAACGTATTTTTTCATAAAAATCCTCACTTTTTGTTGTAAATGCAACATACTTGTTGTTTATATCATATTATAATATGGTCAGATAATCAAGGGAGGATTCAAATAATGATAAGAAAAATTATAAAGATCGACGAGAACAAGTGCAACGGCTGTGGTGCCTGTGCAGATGCCTGCCACGAAGGTGCTATAGAAATAATCGGCGGAGTTGCAAAACTGACCCGCGAGAGCTACTGCGACGGACTGGGCGACTGTCTGCCCGCCTGCCCTATGGATGCTATCAGCTTTGAGACCCGTGAGGCTCCTGCCTACGATGAGGCTGCGGTGTTGGCCGCCAAGGCTCAAAAGGCCGCACCCACCCCCTGCGCCTGTCCCGGCTCGGCGGCAAGAGCAATAAAGAGCGGCTCTGTCTGCCAAAGCTCAGCCGCAAAAACTACCGCCACCGCAGCCGCTTGCGAAAGCCAGCTGATGCAATGGCCCGTGCAGATAAAGCTTGCGCCTGCGGGCGCGCCGTTTTTTGACGGGGCAAATCTGCTGATAGCTGCCGACTGTACGGCTTATGCCTGCGGAGATTTTCACAACCGATTCATGCGCGGCAAAGTTACCCTCATCGGCTGCCCCAAGCTGGACATGACAGACTACACAGAAAAGCTGACCCAAATAATCGCACAAAACGACGTCAAAAGTGTTACCGTTGTGCGTATGCAGGTGCCCTGCTGCGGCGGCATCGAACATGCAGTCAAGAGTGCTTTGCAGCAGAGCGGCAAGTTTATCCCATGGCAGGTAACCGTCATCTCAACAGACGGCCATGTCATAGAATAACCCCAAAAAATCACCCCGGATAATATATCGCCCCCATCCGCTCTGCTGCGTGATGGGGGCGTTTGTTGAGATTTTGGCTGATTTGTGGTATAATATATATAAGTATTTGCGAGGAGGTGGGCTATGATATACGTTACATCAGACCTGCACGGATGTTCGGTTGCGGATTTTCGTGAGCTATTGGACAGTGCGGGATTTTCTGACGGAGATTTTTTGTTCATACTCGGTGACGTTATTGACCGCGGCGAGCACGGCGCGGATTTGTTGCGGTGGATAAGTCAGCAGCCCGATATGCAGCTTATTCTGGGCAATCACGAGGCTATGCTGCTGGCCTGCGACTTTATATTTGACGACATAACCGACGAAAATCTGTCCCGACTTGACTCAAAAAAGCTCAACCTGCTCAGCACATGGCTGTATAACGGTGCTCAGCCTACTTTGGCAGGGCTGCGCAGGATAAAAAACACCGATCCCGATATACTGGAGGGTATGCTCGACTATCTCAATGATGCGCCTCTTTTTGAGACTGTTGAGGCGGGCGGCAGGCGGTTTGTGCTGGTGCATGCGGGGATAGAAAACTTTGACCCAAAAAGGCCTCTTGACGACTACACGCCCGACGAGCTGCTATGGACACGCCCCGATATTACCGACCGATACTATGACAATGCCACCGTAATATTCGGGCACACCCCCACCCAGTACTACGGCGATGCGCATCGCGGCAAGATCCTCACAACCGACAGCTGGATATGTATCGACACCGGTGCTGCAGGCGGCGGCTCCCCCGCCCTGCTGCGGCTGGACGATATGAAAGAGTTCTACAGATAACAAAAAATCTCTCACGGAATACCGTGAGAGATTTTATTTTTGGTTTTTAGAAGGGACCCTGCTCCATCATAGCCTCTGCGACCTTTTTGAAGCCTGCCAGGTTTGCGCCTGCGACCAGGTCATAGCCAAGGCCGTACTCCGCTGCTGCCTCAGCAGATGCTCTGTGGATGTCGATCATCATCTTTCTCAGGTGCTGATCGACCTCCTCGGCAGTCCAGACAAGACGCTCGGAGTTCTGGGACATTTCCAGTGCGGAAACGCCGACGCCGCCTGCGTTAACAGCCTTGGAGGGAGCGACGATCATATGCTTCTGCTCACGCAGGAAGTTGAGAGCGTCGTTGGTGGTGGGCATATTGGCAACCTCGATGGAGT
>JAFYMQ010000175.1 GCA_017556565.1 Clostridia bacterium
CTTCCTCACCGAGTACAACGTAGACCTCAAAATATGGGAGAACAACAATGAATGAACTCAAGATAATCACCCTCAAAGAAAGCGTGTTTGAAAACAACGATCTGGATGCACAAGCTCTGCGTCAGGAGCTGACTTCACACGGGACATTTCTCATCAATCTGATGGCATCCCCCGGTGCGGGCAAGACCACCCTGCTCAGCGCTCTTATCCCCCTGCTGCAAAAAGAGCTGTCGGTTGCCGTTATGGAGGCCGATATTGACTCCTCTGTAGACGCTGAGACAATAGCCAAACTGGGCGTCAGGACCATTCAGCTGCACACAGGCGGCATGTGCCATCTGGACGCGGATATGTGCCGTCAGGGTCTGTATGAGCTTGGATATGAGGGATTTGATCTGGTCATACTGGAGAACGTGGGCAATCTTGTATGCCCTGCCGAGTTTGACACCGGCGCACATATGAATATGACCATCCTGTCTGTGCCCGAAGGTCACGACAAGCCTCTCAAATACCCCCTGATGTACCAAAGCTGCAGTCTGTTGGCAGTCAACAAAATTGACGTGCTGCCCTACTTTGATTTTGATATGGGCAAGCTGACCGAGTATGCCAAAATGCGCAATCCCGACATCAGCATCATGCCCGTCAGCGCAAAGACCGGTGAGGGTGTAGAGGCTCTTGCCAAGTACATTCTGAACGTAATATCCTCTGCCGCGAAATAATCTGTACATAAGCAGCCTGCCGCACAGTCAGCGGCAGGCTGCATGTTGTTTTTGGGGATGCGCTTGGGGTTATGGTTCTTGTAATAGTGCGGCTATGGTGGTAAAATACTGTTATCACACAGAAAGGCGGTGAGAGCATGGCAGAGCAGCTGCATCGGGATATTGTGCAGGAAGACCCGCGGTTTTTGCGGGAGCAGATAATAACATATCTTGGCAACAAGAGGGCGCTTTTGGGCTTTATCGGTTCTGCCGTGGAGCTTGTCAAAAAAGAACTGAATACCGACAAGCTGGATATTGTCGATCTGTTTTCAGGCTCGGGGGTAGTGTCCCGATACTTCAAAAAAGATGCCCGACATCTGTACTCCAACGATCTTGAGCCCTACTGCGAGACAATTAACCGCTGCTACCTGACAAACGCCTCCGAGGTGGATACCCATGCTCTGCAGCGGTATTATGAGGATATCTGCGCTCAGCTTGACAGCCGCCCTCTCGAGCAGGGATTTATAAGCCGACTTTATGCCCCTCATGATGACGAAAACATAAAACCCGGCGAGCGGGTTTTTTATACCTCGCGCAATGCCATGTACATAGACACGGCAAGGCAGGCGCTTGACACCCTGCCCGAGCCATACAAGACCTTTCTGCTTGCGCCGCTGCTGTTTGAAGCATCGGTGCACACCAACACAAGCGGGGTTTTCAAGGGGTTTTACAAAAACTCCGCGAGCGGTATAGGTCAGTTTGGCGGTGACGGGCAAAATGCTCTGTCACGGATCATAGCCGACATATCGCTGCAGCTGCCCATATTCAGCCGCTTTGAGTGCGACGTTCAGGTACTGCGTGAGGATGCAGGCAGGCTTGCGGGACTTTTGCCCACGGTAGATCTTGTGTACATGGATCCGCCCTACAACCAGCACCCTTACGGCTCAAACTATTTTATGCTCAATCTGATAAACGATTACCGCTGCCCCGACAGTATCAGCCGCGTATCGGGCATACCCCGACATTGGAACAGGTCCCAGTTCAACAGTAAAAAATCGTCCATGGCCGCCATGAGCCGACTGTGCCACAGCCTGAAAGCCAGATACCTGCTCATATCGTTCAGCAACGACGGATTCATCTCTCAGGATGAGATGGTAGAGCTATTGTCCGGGATCGGCGACGTGCGGGTGTTTGACACAGAGTACAACACATTCCGTGGCTGCCGCAATCTCGGCTCCCGCGACATTCACGTAAAAGAGCTGCTCTATCTGGTCACCACCCGACACAAGGGCTGAGTTTTCAGCCCATTTCGGTCTCCCGCAGCTCCCTGCCAAGCCTGATCAGCTCATCGTGGAGACGGATGCGGCTCTCCTGTCCGTTTTGCCTCAATTGGTTGACCTCGTCAACTGTTTCTTTCAAGGTTTGGTTTACCTTGTGCAATGTGCCAATGTCCACCCACGGCCTTTCCGACTGCCCTACGGCGCCAAGTACGGCCTGCTTGAGCCGTCTGCCGTTGGACTCCAGCAGGTTGTTGGTCATATCGGTCAGCTGCTGCGCCATGCAGGATGCCTGAATGGTATGGCCGCTGCTCAGCGCTATGACCATCTGACTCTTCCACAGAGGTATGGTATTGTTGAGCGCCGAGCCTAACTTTTGCGCCATCAGTGTGTCGCTGCTCTGCACCATACGCAGCTGAGGCAGTGCCTGCAGGCATACCGTATACGTCAGGTGCAGGTCAACAAGGCGCTTTTCAAACCTTTCGCAGCAGGTCTTGAGAGTCTGCAGATTTTGTTTGTCCTGCAGGCTGCCCCTGTCGGCAGCCGACTGCATTGCCGCCATATCTCCGCGCCGAACACTCTCAAGCTTGTTATTGCCTGCCGCGATGTAGAGTGCCAGCTCCTCAAGGGTGTTTTGGTTGGCATCGTACATCAGATCCATAAGCTCGATATCCCGCAGCAGACTGTGGAGGGATTTTTGCAGGGATAAAGACAGCTTTTCCACCGATTTTTCGGCTTTGATGCAGCGGTTTTTCAGGACTGCGAGGGCACGGCGGGGGTCTTTTTTGCCAAGTTTTTGGCTCCATTGGTCTATATCCTCAAGCCCCGAGCCAAGACGGTTCAGGCAGTCGCCGATCTCGCCAAGCTCCTTGCTCCTGACCGTTTTCAGCACACTGTCGGACAGTTCGCTCAGCCTGCGCTGGGCATCTGCGCCGTAATTGAGGGCGCAGTCGGGGGATGTGAGGTCTATGGTGTCTTCTATATCCCAAATACGCTGCCGAATCGGCTCCGATACAGCATTGCTGTCGGGCAGGTATTTTAACTCAACGGGCAGGTTGGTCATAATCATCCTCCTAAGTATCTGTTGGCGCGATGCCGCAGACTGTGAGCATCCTGCATAGGGCTTTTGCCTCGGCTTTGACGTACAGCCGTTCTCTGCCGCCTGCATCCTGCAGGACGTTTTGCAGAGAGATGTTCAGTCTGTCAAAGGCATCGTCTATGGCATCGAGGGTCGGTCTGTTCCCGTCACACAGTTCCCCCTCAAGTTTTGCATACGTCACGGCAAGATCGGCTGCGGCAGGCAGACTGAGGCGGCTCAGTACCGACACAGTATCACGGTCAAGGCTGTTTTTTGCGCCGGCAAGACGTCTGCACAGCCCGATGCAGGTCTCAAGCTTTGCCCTGAAAGGCTTGCCTGATATTTCTGCTGCTGCAAGCTCCAGTCTGAGCAGGGTGTTTTCCCAATCGGCGGGCAGCGGATTGGCATCGCTTCCCCTATCGGTCAGATACACCAGCCGCCGCGGCAGCAAAAGCTCAAGCAAAAGATACACCCCCGCAACCCCGACCGCTGCGGCAATATAAGCCTGCACGCCCCTCATGGGATGGCTCAGGACAAAAGCTGCCGCCGTAACGGGCATTGAGCAGACAGGCAGCCTGCTCAAAACAAACCGCTCAAAACCATCGGACACGATACCACCTCTGCATGCGTGATCTTTGTCTTATATATTATTCAAAACTCTGTCAATAAATTATAAACTGTGCTATAATATATCCGCTATATCCAAAAACGAAAGGAATACTGATATGAAATACAAACTCGGTGCCATCGGTTACGGCAATATGGGCAGCGCTATTCTGGCAGGCGCGGTAAAAAACAGCATTTGTTCAGCTTGCGAGATCGCCGTGTTCGATCTGTCTCAGGACAAGCGCTGCGAGTGCGAGCAGGCAGGCTACAAGCTGCTGGGCAGTGCAAAGGAAGTGTTTGAAAGCTGCGAGAAGGTTCTGTTTGCCGTCAAGCCTCAGGGCATGGAGGGACTGCTGGCTGAGCTGAAGGACGCCGCCAAGCCCTATCCCACCGTTATCAGCATTGTTGCAGGCTATCCCTCAAGCAAGATCCGCACCGTGCTGGACAATATTCACATAGTCAGGGTCATGCCCAACACTCCCCTGCTGCTTGGCTGCGGTGCTACCGCGCTGTGTGCATGTCAGGGCACAGAGCAGGGTGAGCTTACAGACGTGGAAAAGCTCTTTGCTGCGCTGGGCGAGACCTATATCATCGAAGAAGAAAAAATGAACGAGATCATAGCCGTCAACGGCTCCTCCCCTGCATTTGTCTACTATTTTATCGAGGCAATCGCACGTTGGGGCGAGAGTGTGGGACTGAGCTATGAAGATTGCCTGCGTCTGTGCGCCAAGACATTTGAGGGCAGCGCAAAAATGATCCTCAAGGGTGACGTGCCCCCCGCCGAGCTTATCAGACGTGTATGCTCCCCCGGCGGCACTACCATCGCCGCTATGAACGTGCTTGAGAGCGAGCAGGTAGCCGAGTCTATTGCCAAGGCTGCCGATGCCTGCACCAAGCGCGCCATTGAGCTGGGCAAGATGTAAAGGCGGGCAAAGAGAAATGCACATCTTGATTGATTTATTCTTCACCTTTGCAAAAATCGGCCTGTTCACCTTTGGCGGCGGCTATGCCATGATCGCCATGATCGAAAACATCTGCGTAGAGTAAAAAAAGTGGATCTCCCACGACGAAATGATGAACATAACAGTCATCGCAGAGTCCACGCCCGGGCCTATTGCTATCAACTGCGCAACGTTTACCGGCTACAAGAAGGCAGGCTTTGCAGGCTCGCTGGCTGCAACCCTTGGCATGATCGTTCCGTCATTTGTCGTTATCTTTCTTATCTCTATGTTCCTCGACAACTTTTTGGAGCTTACCGTCATCGCCAATGGGTTCAAGGGTATTAAAATTGCCGTCGGTATTTTGATCCTTGATGCCGCAATTATCATGATCAGAAAAATGCACAAAAAAATACTGCCCCGCGTGATCATGGTATGTGCCGCTGTTATAATGCTCTGCATCAATATCTTTGCATGGAATATCTCCTCGATCAGTCTTATGCTGATTGCGGCAGTTGTCAGCCTGACAATCTTTGCACTCAACGGCGCACCTGATATGAAAGGTGGTGCAAAGAAATGATCTATCTTGACTTGTTCTTTGGATTTTTGAAAGTCGGCTGCTTTGCTTTTGGCGGAGCTTACGGTGCTATTCCTTTGATACGCGACGTGGTAATGTCCTACGGCTGGCTGAGCGAGGATATGCTGACCTATATGATCGCCGTCAGCGAAAGTACGCCCGGCCCGATCATGGTAAATCTTGCCACCTATATCGGCAGCAGTCAGGGCGGATTTTTGGGCGCGGTTATCGCAACTCTGGCCGTTGTTCTCCCGTCGTTTCTGATTATCCTGCTGGTAACGGCGCTGCTCAAAACAGCATTAAAAAACAAATACGTGCAGGCTGTTCTGCGCGGTTTGAAGCCCTGTGTCATCGGTATCGTGCTGGCAACCGGTATCTATATGGTATTGACCAATTGTCTGGGCGCATTCTCCGCAATCAAAGTCAACGTGCAGTCTGTCATTGTTACCGCGATTCTGGCGCTGGCGATGCTTGTTTACAAGCATATTGCAAACAAAAAATTGTCGCCCATTCTGTTGATAGTAATATCGGCAGTCGCGGGAGCGGTCGTATACGGAATATAAATCTACGGCTTGGCGTCACCCAAAAATATAAAAAGGCGATACCCGATTGCAAAAATCGGGTGTCGCCTTTTTTGTTGTAGGATTTTGTCTGTTATTCCTGAATAGCGTTTTCCTGTGCGATTATATCTTCCAGACCGCGCTTGTAGTGCTCGAGGAAGCCAAGCCACACATCATTGGTGTTGACAAAGGTGTTTTCGCCGGTTTCCAGCAGTTTTTTGCCCTTGGTCCACGTATCATTATTCCAGCAGTGATTGGCTATGAACACGTC
>JAFYMQ010000176.1 GCA_017556565.1 Clostridia bacterium
GGATTGTACGCACCGCCCAGGAACTGCATCTCTATAAGGTCGCCAAGCAGCAGATCTTTGCCGCCGCCCAACAGCTTGGAAATAGCAAAGGTGCTGATAGAGGGAACAAATACCATGGTAATACCCGAAAGCACACCGAGCAGGCTGAGGGGGAATATTACGCGGAAGAATACGTTTATAGAGTTTGCGCCGAGATCCTGTGCAGCCTCTATAACAGAGCGGTCAAGCTTGATGATGACCGAGTATATAGGCATTATCATAAAGGGGAGGTAGTTGTATACCATACCCAGCCCGACGGCGCCGTCGGTGTTGATGAGGGGTATATAGTCAACACCCAGTGCTGCAAGAATACCGAGCTTGCCCAGAAGCTGGTTGATAAGACCGGTGTTTTCCAGAATGCTCATCCAGGAATATGTACGCAGGATAAAGTTTATCCACATGGGGAGCATTATGAGCATCATGGTTATACGCTGCATAGCGGGGCTTTCTTTGGAGAGTATGTATGCAAAAGGATAACCGATGATGAAAGAAATCACGGTGGCGATAAATGCCAGCCAAAGACTTCTGCCAAAAACGTTGGCATATGTACCCAGTCCTGAAATGTTATCGGTCGTAAAGCCGCCGTCCGATGCGGTAAACGCGTATATAACTATCAGTACAAGGGGAATGACTACAAACAGTGCCATCCACACAACGTAGGGAATGGATAAAAACTTCTTACGCATTTTTATCCTCCTCTTTGGGAGTCTTGTGCATTATGTGGATATCATCGGGATGCAGGTAGATACCAACATTCTCTCCTACAGATGCGTTGCGGATGGAGTGAATGGTCCATGTAAAGTGCTCGCTCTCGACGAGTATCTCATAATGAACACCCATAAAGGTTACCGAGGTGACCTTGCCGGTTATCTGACCCTTGTCGTAGGGGGTCAGGGTGATATCCTCGGGACGGACTACGATGTCAACAGGCTCGTTTTCGGCAAAACCTGTATCCAGACAGGGGAAATCGGTACCGCAGAAATTGACCAGCAGGTCTTTTTTCATTGTACCGTCTATAATATTGCTCTCGCCGATAAAATCAGCGACAAATGCGTTCTTGGGCTCGTTGTAAATGTCCACGGGAGTGCCGATCTGCTGTATGATGCCCTTTTTCATGATAACGATGGTATCGCTCATTGTGAGGGCTTCTTCCTGATCGTGGGTAACGTAGACGAATGTGATACCGACCTGCTGCTGTATAGCCTTCAGCTCGCGCTGCATTTCCTTGCGGAGCTTGAGGTCAAGTGCGCCCAGAGGCTCGTCCAGCAGGAGGACTTTGGGGTGGTTGACCAGAGCGCGTGCAATAGCTATACGCTGCTGCTCACCGCCGGACAGATTGGAAACGTGTCTCTGCTCATAACCAGACAGATTGACCAGACGGAGCATTTCCTTTACCTTGTCGCGGATCTCACTTTCGGGTCTTTTGGCGATGCGCAGACCGAATGCGATATTGTCATACACGTTGAGGTGGGTAAACAGAGCATAGCGCTGAAAAACTGTGTTGACATGACGCTTGTGAGGGGGAACATTGTTGATGATCTTCCCATTAAAATATATATTACCGGAGTCGGGTGTCTCAAAGCCGCCGATAAGTCGCAGAGTGGTGGTCTTTCCGCAGCCGGAAGGGCCAAGCAGAGTGACAAATTCTTTGTCCCTGACATACAGATTCAGATTGTTGAGAATCTGCTTTTCACCGTATGATTTATTGATATTTTCCAAGAGAATAAGACGTTCAGACATAATACCCTCCAAATATATACTTCATCACGATGAGTATAGCACTTTTTCAGCATATGTCAATGATTTTTTATCAAAAAATCCAATAAAATAAGAGAAAAACGAGCGCTGATTTATGAAAGCTTTAAAAAGCTTTAAAATGCTCCGTTTTTCTCTTAAAATCTAATGCGTTGATATTTCAATAATTTTTGAGGAACCAGTCCTTGAAATCGATATTTTCCACCTCAAAACTCTTGCCGTTGAGGTAGTTGAGTATACCCGCGTCGGTCTTGAATGCAAAAATCAGCTTATAAGAGCAAAGTGCCTGATGTTTATAGGGCAATCCTTTGTTCATTGCGGCTGTGCCGTACTTGGTATCGCCCACCAGCGGATGGCCTGCCTCGGCAAGCTGTGCGCGTATCTGATGGGTGCGTCCGGTCAGCAGTCGGCAGCGCAGCAAAGACAAGCCGCCTTTGGATGCAATGACGTTGTATTGTGTCTCGGCGGTGAGAGCGCCGCGGCTGCGGTCACGGTCTATATACACGCGCTTTTCCGTAGTGTCACGGCGCAGAAAGTTTTTGAGCACGCCTTTTGATGCTTTGGGTGTTCCGTGGACAAGGCAGAGATAGTATTTGTCGATCTCACGCTCTTTTATCTTTTCGTTGAGTATGCGCAGTGCCTCAGCGGTTTTTGCAGCGATGACAATGCCCTGAGTATTGCGGTCAATACGGTTGCACAGAGATGGGGCAAAAGGCGAGTCCAGCGGATCCCACTGTCCGGTGTGGTAGAGATGGGCCTTAATGCGGTTTATAAGAGTGTCGTCTTTGCCGCTTTCGTCCTCGTGGACTACCATGCCCACGGGCTTGTTGACCAGCAGTATATTGTCATCCTCGTATACGATGTCAATTACGTCGCTGACGCGTGTATAGGCGTTTTCCGTGTTGGGTGCATCAAAGAACTCGTCGTTGATATACAGCTGCAGCACGTCGTTTTCGCACAGTTTGGTGGAGGGTTCACAGCGTTTTCCGTTGAGTTTTATGCGCTTGAGACGGAAATATTTGTGCATAAGAGAGGGTGGGAGAGAGGGTAAAGCCTTGGAAAGATACTTGTCTACACGCTGTCCTGCAGAATTTTTGGTAATATTGTGTTCTTTCATAATAAAAAATCCTTGACTTTTAGTGTTTATATCAATATAATATAAGTTGCGTATTTGTGAAAGGACGAACTATGAAGGTAAGCTTAAAAGAGCTTCGGTCAGGAGTTTGCTCTCACATCGACTTTGATTATACCATAGATTTATCAAAAGAGGAAGTAAACTTTGAGTTTCCTTTCAAAAAACCTGTCAGACTTTCGGGAAGTATCTCGGATATGGCGGGTGTGCTCAATCTTTCTGCCGATATTGAGACTGAGGTTTCGAGCCAATGTGCAAGATGCGGCAAGCCGGTTGAGTATAACAAGCTCGTTGAGGTCGATTTCGTGCTTGTAGCCGAAAATGACGGAACAGCTGATGAGGGAGACGGAGTCTTCACTGTGGGTGACGAAGTTGATCTGGATGAGATTCTTGTATCTGAGCTGATACTCAACATGGATATGATTACATTGTGCAGCGAAGATTGCAAGGGCCTGTGCTTTAAGTGCGGCGTCGATCTCAATCTGGGTGAATGCGGCTGTGACAGAACGGGCAAGATAAGCCCCTTTGCTGACTTAGCCAAACTTTTTACAGACGACAATAATTAAAAATGTTTACATACTTAGGAGGTGTACCCCATGGCAGTACCAAGAGCGAGAATATCCAAGCAGAGAAGAGACAAGAGACGCAGCGCTAACTGGAAGCTTGCGTTGCCCGGCGTTTCCAAGTGCCCCAAATGCGGAGAACCCGTACTCTCTCACAGAGCCTGCAAGGCTTGCGGCACTTATAACGGTCGTGAAGTTATAAAAGTGAACGAAGAGAAATAAGCAGATGGAAACGGAGAGGGTATTATGCCCTCTCCGTTTTTTTGGAGAAAATTATGAGTGCATTGATTAAAGCAGTAGAAAAACGCAGCCCCGCAGACAAAGCGGGCATAAAAGCAGGAGAAAAGCTTATATCTATAAATGGCAGCCGCATCAGGGACGTTCTTGACTATGATTTTTATTCCTATGACAGCAAGCTGCTTATAGAGCTGGACAGCGGCACAGGTGTGCGAAAGGTAAAAGTCTCCAAGCCTGAGGGAAGTGACCTTGGTCTTGAGTTTGAGACCTATCTTATGGACGCGCAGAAGGGCTGCTCAAACAAGTGCGTTTTCTGCTTTATTGATCAGCTGCCCCGCGGCATGAGAAAGACCCTTTATTTCAAGGACGACGATGCGCGTCTGTCATTTTTGCTGGGCAACTATATCACACTCACCAATCTCAGCGACGAGGATGCGCAGCGTATCATAAAAATGCGCATTTCGCCTCTCAACGTATCTGTGCATACCACAGATCCCGAACTGCGTACACTTATGCTGGGCAACAAAAACGGCGGCCCCTCACTCAAGCATCTGTACGCATTCTGCAAAGCAGGTCTCAAAGTCAAAGCTCAGATAGTCGTATGTCCCGGCCTCAATGACGGCAAGCAGCTGGAAAAGACCCTTTCCGATCTGTCTGCACTCTATCCCTCTATAGAGAGTATTGCCGTTGTGCCCGTCGGACTCACCAAGCACAGAGAAGGTCTGTACCCGCTCAAGCCTGTTGACAAAACAGCGGCAGGTGAGATCATTGATATCGTGGACAAAGCCAGAAGTGCAAATCTCAAGGCCAAGCGCCCTGCTATGTGCTGCGCTGCCGATGAACTGTATCTCAAGGCAGAGCGTGATCTGCCCGATGCAGATTATTATGAGGGCTTTGCCCAGCTTGAAAACGGCGTTGGTCTTATGGCATCGTTTGCTGATGAGCTTGAGCTTTGCCTCAAAATGGAGGACGAGTTTGCTCCTCCCAAGCCCTGGTATATTTGCTGCGGACTGTCGGCAGAGGGCTTTATGAACAAAATGGTCGAAAAACTCAGGACAAAATGCCCCAAGCTTGACTGCAAGGTTGTCGGTATTCCCAACGAGTTTTTTGGCGGCATGGTAGACGTCAGCGGTCTTGTGACCGGCGGCGATCTTATTGCAAGAATGAAGCAGGAAGACAAACGGGAGAGAATACTCATTCCCGATGTAATGCTCAGACATGGCGAGACGGTATTTCTTGATGACGTAAGCGTCGAGGAGGCCGAGGAAAAGCTGGGCATGAAGATAGATGTTCTCAAAGTAGACGGCGGAGAGTTTCTTGACGCTTTTATAATAGGAGGTCAAAATGGATAAGCCGGTAGTAGCAATAGTGGGCAGACCCAATGTAGGAAAGTCCCTTTTATTCAACAGAATTACAGAAAAACGCCATTCGATAGTAGAAGATACCCCGGGCGTAACCCGTGACCGTATCTACGGTGATGCCGAGTGGCGCGGCCGCCCCTTTACGGTAATTGATACGGGCGGTATCGAACCCCATACCGAAAACGAAATACTCAGGTTTATGCGTGAGCAGGCACTTATCGCCATCGATCACGCAGACGTAGTTGTGCTTGTTGTTGATATCCGCGTAGGTCTTACAGCGGCTGACGAAGATGTCGCCACCATGCTGAAAAAGGCTAAAAAGCCCGTCGTGGTCGCAGTCAACAAAATGGACTCTCCCGGTGAGCCTCCCGCAGAGTTCTATGAGTTCTACAACCTTGGTCTGGGCAACCCTGTAGGTGTTTCCGCAATGCACGGCAGCGGTACTGGCGATCTGCTGGACGAGTGCTTTGCATATTTCCCTGAGGAGACAGCTTATGATCCCGATGAGCAGCAGCCCATCAAGGTCGCTGTCATAGGCAAGCCCAATGCCGGCAAAAGCTCGCTTATCAACTACGTTACAGGCGAGCAGCGTGTTATCGTCAGTCCTGTTGCGGGCACTACACGCGATGCTATCGACTCTGTTGTCGAGCGGGGAGAGGATAAGTTCCTTTTCATCGATACCGCAGGTATCCGCAGACAGTCCAAGGTCGACAAACCTATCGAAAAGTTTTCTGTCATGCGTGCACAGATGTCCATCGAGCGCAGCGACGTATGTATTATTATGATCGATGCGGTTGACGGCGTTACAGAGCAGGATACCAAGATAGCAGGTTATGCCCACGATAACGGCAAGGCAGCTATTATCGCTATCAACAAGTGGGACCTGATCGAAAAAGAAACCGGCACTCAGGCAGAGTACGAAAAACGCGTACGTCAGCAGCTGGCGTATATGCCTTATGCTCCCGTCGTGTTTATATCCGCCAAGACCGGTCAGAGAGTCAATGACTTGTATGCGCTCATCAAGACCGTTTACGCAAACAGCTGCATGAGAATCACCACCGGTGCGCTCAACTCCATCCTGTCGGATGCAACCGCACGTGTACAGCCTCCCACGGACAAGGGCAAGCGCCTCAAGGTATTCTATATTACACAGGCATCGGTACAGCCTCCCACGTTTGTTTGCTTCTGCAATGATGCGACACTGTTCCATTTCTCCTATCAGAGATATCTGGAGAACAAGATCCGTGAGACCTATGTGCTCAGCGGTACTCCTATAAGAATGGTTATCCGTCAGCGCGGAGAGGACATATAAACTATGATTATCAAGCTGCTTATTTGTTCGGTGATCGGATATCTGCTGGGCTCGGTCAGCGGATCTATAGTCACGTCCAAGGTGTTTTTCAAGTCTGACGTCAGGCAGCATGGCAGCGGCAATGCAGGCATGACAAACTCGCTGAGAGTGTACGGAGTGGGTGCTGCGGTGTCCACGACCCTGATCGATGCGCTCAAGTCTGTTATTGCCATGGTTGTCAGCGCCCATATCGGCGGAGTTTATGCCATGATAGCTGCGGGCGCAGGTGTTATGCTTGGTCATGCGTATCCTCTGTTTTTTGGATTCAGAGGCGGCAAATGTGTTATCTGCATAGCCGTTGTAGGCTCTTTTCTCAGCTGGCAGACGGTAGCTATTGCGGTGGGTATGTTTGCTGCAATAGTGCTCACGACAAAAATCGTGTCTTTGGGCTCTTGCTGCGCTATGCTTACCGCTATCGCAGCGGCATGCTTGCTCAAAGTTGAAGCAGCGCCTTTGATATTTATAATTCTGGCTTGCTCTTTTGTTATCTTCCTGCACAGAGGCAATATCAAGCGCATACTTAACGGTACCGAAAAGAAGATCAAGGTCAAAGGAGGAGCCGCAAAATGAACATTGCAGTCATCGGAAGCGGCGGATGGGGTATAGCAGCCGCCAAGCTTCTCTGTGAAAACGGAAACAATGTTGTTTTGTGGAGCTTTCTTGAGGAAGAAGCCCGACTTCTCAGAAAAGAACGCGCAAATGAAAAACTTCTTCGAGGCATTAAATTGCCCGATGATATAGAGATAACCACCGATCTGAAATGTGCTGAAGACAAAGATATCATAGTGATGGTAACCCCGTCTTTTGGTATAAGAAGCACAGCTCAAAAAATCAAGCAGTACATCAACAAGGCAAAAGCTATAGTTTTACTCACCAAAGGTTTTGATGCGGATGCAGATTATTGTCTGCTCAGCGATACTATCGAATCCGAGATAACAAACGTTCCCGTAGTTGCACTTACCGGACCTTCTCATGCAGAAGAGGTGGCAAGGCGCATTCCTACCGCAGTGCTGGCCGCATCAAAAGATAAGGCTGCGGCAGAAATAGTCCAGAATACTTTTATGAACGACTATTTCAGAGTATACACGTCTCCCGATATCGTCAGCGCCGAACTGGGCGGAGCAATGAAGAATATCATGGCTCTTGCGGTCGGAATCAGTGACGGAGCAGGCTTTGGCGACAATACAAAAGCTATGATAATGACCCGCGGCATATCTGAAATGTCTCGTTTGGGTGTTGCATTGGGTGGCAAGGCTCACACCTTTGCAGGTCTTTCGGGAGTAGGGGATCTGATCGTTACCTGCGTGTCTGAGCACTCGAGAAACCGCAGAGCAGGTCTGCTCATAGGCAAAGGCGTTAAGCCCGAGCAGGCACTCAAGGAAGTGGGTGCCGTTGTAGAGGGTTACTATGCTACAAAAGCCGTGCATGAGCGTGTTAGGGATATGGATATCGAGCTTCCCATCTGCAACGGTATGTACAGTCTGCTTTTTGAAAACAAGCCGCTGCATGACGTGTTCAGAGAGCTTATTGGTAGAAACAAGCGCTCCGAAAGCGAACAGGATATCTGGTAAATATCATACTATTTTTTAAGAGGACCGCATAAGCGGTCCTTTTTTTGCTGCAAAAAACTCCCTTGAATATATCTTTTTGCATTAACAAAAATATGAGTATAAAGCAAAAAACGGGAGGATTTACAATGAAAAAATTAGCAGTGATAATTCTTGCGGCATTTATTATGTCGGCATCCTTTCAGGTGTTTGGCGTAAAGTCCGAGCATGCGGTGGCGGCTTTTTCAAAAACCGAGCCTCTGGGCGGTGTTATTCGCTTTGACCGTGAGGATTTTGTTGCGGATACGGACAAAAATAATACCCTTGATGCCATTGTGATAACCGGTGTGCCTAAAAGCGGAAGTCTGCTTTTTGGCGAAGAGACGGTAAGCGCAGGGGATATAATCAATATGGACGATCTTTCGCTTATGACATTTTCCGCTGCAGACGGGCAGGATGAGGTGTTTTCTGATATCTATTTCAAACCTGTGTTTTCTAAAACCGGCACAAGCGAGACCGATGTAAAAATAACATTGTCCATCAGTGATAAGCCCAACAATACCCCTGTTGCGGTAAACGCAGAGTACAAGACCTATACAAACGTCAAGCTTTGCGGCAAGCTTAAAGTTATTGACACAGACGATGATGAGTGTACCTTTGAGGTGATTTCTGCGCCCAAAAAGGGTACTCTTACCATTGAGGGCGAGGATTTTGTGTATACTCCAAAGCAGGACAAGAGCGGAAAAGACTTTTTTGAGTTCAGGGCAACCGATTCGCGCGGCAATAAATCAGGTGTTGCAAAGGTCAGCATAGAGATATGCAAGCCTGCATCCAAAGAGTCTTTTGCGTACAGTGATATGCAGGAAAGCTTATCCCACTATGCTGCTTTGTACCTGCGTGAAGAGGGAATAATGGTGGGAGAGACCTTTGGCGGTGAAAGCTTCTTTTATCCCGAACAGACTGTAAGCCGCGCCCAGTTTGTCGCGCTTATTTCCTCTGTAGCAGAGATGAGTGTGCCTACTGTATCGGTGGGTACAGGTCTGTCCGACAACGGTGATATACCCGAATGGGCGCGCCCCTATGTAGCTGCGGCTATAAACTGCGGTGTTATAAGCGGGGAGAGCGGTGATGACGGCAACAAGGTGTTCAGGGCAAACGATCCTATCACAA
>JAFYMQ010000022.1 GCA_017556565.1 Clostridia bacterium
ATTGCCGAGCGTCTGAGATATATCGGCATAGAGTTTGAGATAAAATCCCGCGTCAAGCATATTTACAGCATATACCGCAAAGTTTACGGCCAAAACCTGAACTTTGACGAGATATACGATATTTGCGCCACCCGCGTTATAGTGGAGGATATCCACGACTGCTATAACGTGCTCGGTGTTATCCACGAACTGTTCAGACTGGTTCCCGGCAGATTCAAGGACTATATCAGCACCCCCAAGCCCAACGGCTATCAGTCCCTGCACACCTCTGTCATAGGCAACGACGGTGTACCCATCGAGGTGCAGATCCGTACCAAGCAGATGGATCAGATGGCAGAGTACGGCATTGCCGCACACTGGAAGTACAAGGACGGACTCCGCGGCCAGCAGAACGAAGAAGCCTTTGCATGGGTGCGTCAGCTGCTCGAAAATCAGCAGGACAGCGATGCAGAGGACTTTATCAAAAACATCAAGGTCGATATGTTCTCTGACGAGGTTTTTGTCTTTACCCCCAAGGGAGACGTTATATCTCTGCCCAGCGGTGCAACACCTATTGACTTTGCCTACGCCATACATTCCCAGGTCGGCAACCGCATGACCGGTGCCAAGGTCAACGGCAGAATAGTCACCATAGACTACGCCCTCAAAAACGGCGACGTGGTCGACGTTATAACCTCCGCAACATCTACAGGCCCCAAGCGTGACTGGATGCAGATAGTCAAGACCTCCTCTGCACGCACCAAGATGAAGCAGTGGTTCAAAAAAGAGCGCCGCGAGGAGAATATCGAAACCGGCAGAACAGAGCTTGAGCGTGAGCTCAAGATAGGCCTGCTTTGGGAGACCTTTAACCAGAAAGATTTCCAGGCAGTACTGCTCAAGCGTTTTGATTTCCCCAACCTTGACGAGCTTTATGCATCCATAGGCTACGGCGGAATCGCCATGTCCCGTATCATCGCAAGAGTGCGTGAGGAGCATAACAAGCAGCAGAAACTGAAAGAAAACCCCGCCGCACAGATAATGAAGGTTCAGTCCAAAAAGATCTCCAACAGCGGTGTTATCGTAGAGGGTCTGGACAACTGTCTGGTCAAGTTTTCCAAGTGCTGCTGCCCCATACCCGGAGACGATATCATCGGTTTTGTTACCCGTGGCTACGGCGTGTCGGTACACCGCAAAGACTGCGGCAACGTACGTGCATCCCTCAACAAAGATTCCGAGTACGGCCGATGGATCAAGACCGAGTGGGATGACGATGCAAGCCGCAAGAATTATAGCGTAGGACTGCGTGTAACCGCAAAGACCCGCACAGGTGTCCTTGCAGACGTAGTTACCGTTATCAGCAATATGAAGATCGGCGTCACCGAGCTCAACGCAAGAGATACGGCAGACGGACAGACCCATATATTCCTGACCGCACTGGTAAACGGCAGAGATCAGCTGTCTCTGCTTATGCAGCGCATCCGCAAGAGCGCAGGAGTATATGATGTCACAAGATGTATAGAAGGAAAAGAGGAGAGCTGATTTATGAGAGCGGTTCTTTCGAGAGTTAGCAGAGCATCCATTACAATAAACGGCGAGGCGGGCGGAAGCATTGAAAAAGGCTTTCTGGTTCTTCTGGGCATAGGCTCGGAGGACAAGGAAAGCGACGCTGTATATCTTGCAAAAAAATGCGCAGAAATGCGCATTTTTGAAGATGAGAACGAAAAAATGAACTTGGGCCTGTCCGACGTGGGCGGCGGAATGATGGTGGTGTCCAACTTTACCCTCTATGGCGAATGTGCCAAGGGCAGACGTCCCGATTTCTTTTCGGCTGCTCGTCCCAACACGGCGATCCCTCTGTATGAGCTGTTTTTGAGCGAACTGAAAAAGTACGGCATCACACCCGTAACCGGCAAGTTCGGTGCAGATATGCAGATTGACCATGTCAACGACGGCCCCGTAACACTCATACTTGACACCGAGCGTATGCTCAAAAAGTGAGGATTATCAATGAAGATAAAAACAGTTATAGTAGGACTGCTTCATACAAACTGCTACATTATCGAGGACGAGGTAAGCTCAAAATGCGCCGTTATCGATCCCGGTGGAGCGTATGAGCGCATCAGTGAGGCACTCGAGGGCAAAAACCCCGACTATATCATACTGACCCACGGCCATTTTGATCATGTTCTTGCTGCTGCAAGACTGCAGAGAGAGACCGGCGCACAGGTGCTTGTACACAAGAGCGACGAGGGCATGCTCAAAGAGCGCTACGTCAAGAACACCGGTTACCACAGAGGCAGCTATGATGCGCCTACAGTCGACAAGTATCTGGAAGACGAGATGACCCTCGAGCTGGGTCAGCTCAAGCTGAGAGTACTCAATACTCCCGGCCACTCCAAGGGCTCCTGCGTGGTTATATGCAATGACAGCATATTCTCCGGCGACACTCTGTTCTATGAAAGCTGGGGCAGATGTGATCTGGACGGAGGCGATGACGGTGAGATGCTTCAGTCGCTCCGCCGTCTCGGCAAGCTTGAGGGTGAATACACCGTTTATCCCGGACACGGAGAGAGCACCCAGCTGTCTCATGAGCGCAAGTATAACTACCTGATGCGCGCAGCGATTTTATGAAATACCGTATAGAAGGTCACGACCGCCTTACCGCGGTGCTTGATATGCTTATTGCTCTTTTGCCGGACGAAAAGCACGAGCCCGATGACGATGAGAGCGGAGATATATGTATCAGCAGACTTGAGTGCACAGGGGATCGGATAATAGCGACTGCCTGTGTCACAAGAGGAGAGACGACTACCTGCGGCGAGTGCACAGAGCCTGCCCGGACCGGCGAGGAGGGCAAGCGTGTTACCAGCTATGCCGTCAAGACCGCTCTCTATCATGCGCTGCTGCCACATCTGGAGCAAGCACCCGCATGGGGCTCGCTGACCGGTGTCAAACCTGCCAAGCCTGCAAGAGTGTTTTTGCAGCAGGGCAATGATATTCAGTGTGCCCAAAACTGGCCGAGAGATAAATATTTCGTGTCGCAGTCACGTGCAGAGTTTTGCATAGCTGCTGCCGAGGCGGCACTTGAGACCGAAAACTCGCTG
>JAFYMQ010000177.1 GCA_017556565.1 Clostridia bacterium
GGAACGGATCTGGCTGCCCCACTCGATCTTCTTCTGCTCGCCCTTGATATCCTCGATCTTGTCCAGATGCTCGCGCTCTTTGATCTCCATCAGCTTACTCTTGAGCATACGCATAGCAACCTCGCGGTTCTGATGCTGGGAACGCTCGTTCTGGCAAGCGACGACGATGCCGGTGGGGATATGGGTGATACGGATAGCACTCTCGGTCTTGTTGACGTGCTGACCGCCTGCACCGCCCGAGCGGTAGGTGTCAACCTTGAGGTCATCGGGGCTGATATCGATCTGAATATCGTCGGTCATTTCGGGCATAACTTCTACAGCCGAGAAGCTGGTGTGACGTCTGCCGGAAGAGTCAAAGGGCGATACACGGACAAGTCTGTGAACGCCGCCCTCGCTCTTGAGGTAGCCGAAGGCATTCTCGCCCTCTATCAGCAGATCGGCGCTCTTGAGGCCTGCCTCGTCGCCGTCGATGTAGTCAAGAACCTTGTACTTGAAGCCCTTGGAGTTTGCCCACTGGGTATACATACGGAACAGCATCTGTGCCCAGTCCTGCGCCTCGGTACCGCCTGCACCTGCGTGGAAGGACATGATGGCGTTGTTCTTGTCGTACTCACCGGTCAGCAGGGTGGTCAGGGTCTGTCTGTCAAGCTCGGCTGTAAAGCTGTTGAAGCCTGCCTCGACCTCAGGGAACAGGCTCTCGTCCTCCATCTCCTCTGCCATCTCGATAAGGGTGACCACGTCCTCGTACTGGGTGACCAGTGCCTGGAAACGGGCTGCCTTGTCCTTGAGCTGCTTTGCGGTCTGCAGCACCTGCTGGGATCTCGAAGGATCGCTCCAGAAATCGGGCTCGGCGGAAATTGCCTCCAGGCGCTCGATCTCTTTTGCGCCCTTTTCAAGGTCGAGCGCTGCACGCAGACTCTCAAGAGAGGGGCCAAGATTGTTAAGTTTGAATCTTATATCGTCATAAATAAGCATAATATCTCCTCCATCTAAAGTATTTTAGCAGAAAAAGGGCAACAAGTAAAGAAAAAATTGTATTTTGGTGCACAGAGGGTATGCTGCCCCAATTTTTCTGAAAAGTCGGGGCAATTTTATCAAACAAATGTTTGATTTTTCCACAGGAGTGTGGTAAAATACAGGCAAGAATTATTATATGCAGAAAAGGAGCGCGCCCATTATGAAGACTCTGACACCCATAAGAGCCAGAATACTGGAGTTTGTCAATCGGTTTGTGGACGACAACGGATTCCCCCCCACCGTCCGCGAGATCTGTGAGGCGGTAGATCTGCGTTCGCCCTCTACCGTGTATTTTCACCTCAATGTCCTCAAGGATGAGGGCTATCTCAGCAAAGACGGCGGCAAGATGCGCTCTTTGTCGGTCAAGAACAAGCCCAGCTACAAGGCTGTGCCCATCGTCGGCACGGTCACCGCAGGTCAGCCCATACTGGCGCAGGAGGACATTTGCGGCTACGTACCCTATGAGAATGCCGAGGGGGTCAAGCTGTTTGCACTCAAGGTGCGCGGCGACAGTATGATCAATGCAGGTATTCTGGACGGCGACACGGTGGTGGTGCGTCAGCAGAGCGATGCACGTCACGGACAGATAGTTGTGGCTATGATAGAGGACGAGGCAACAGTCAAGCGCCTGAGTA
Organism: Clostridia bacterium; assembly: GCA_017556565.1. GTDB lineage: Bacteria > Bacillota > Clostridia > Oscillospirales > Butyricicoccaceae > RGIG3513. The sequence goes on from JAFYMQ010000177.1 coordinate 1,653, forward strand.
CCAAAAACGGCATCTGGCTCATGCCCGAAAACGACGCCTACTCCCCCATTGACGGAAGCGAGTGCACCATACTGGGTCTGGTAGTCGGACTCTACCGCGACAACGTGATATGAACAGTCTTAATACACCCGTAGTCAAGCTGCCCGGAGTGGGTGAAAAGACCGCCGCCAAGCTGAGGCATATGGGTCTTGATACTCTGGGGGATTTTCTCACGTTCTTCCCCCGCGGCTACGAGGACAGAAGCAAAACCGTAGATATATTTGAGTCCACCCTTGCCGAGGGCAAGGTGTGCGTCCGTGCTCTGGTGCGTTCCACCCCCACGAGCACACGCATCAGCGGTGGCAAGACCATGGTCAAGGTGCCCGTGTGCGACAGCACGGGTGTTATGGACATGGTCTTTTTTAATCAGCCCTACGTAAAAACCGCCCTTGAGGTGGGTCGGGAGTATATATTCTTTGGCAAAGCCGAGGCGTTCGGCTCACGCAAGAGCATGACAAATCCGCTGTTCGAGACTGCGGATGCAGGCATCAAGACCGGCAGACTGACCCCCATATACCCCGGCACTGCGGGGCTCAAGCCCAGAGTTGTTCACGCCTGCGTGGAGCTGGCGCTGATGGGCGCTGACTGGGTAAAGGAAGACCCTCTGCCCGAAACTCTGCGGGCAAAATACAAACTGTGCTCCATCAAAGATGCCTATCAATGGATACACAAGCCCCATACCTGGGAGGACGTGCGTCAGGCAAAAAGACGGCTGGTGTTTGAGGAGCTGTTTTTGTTCTGTCTGACCACCGGTTATATGAAAAACAAGACCACCCGCCGCGGCATCAGGCTCAAGAGATATGATATTGAGGAGTTTTATGCTCGCCTGCCCTTTGCGCCCACTCAGGGGCAGCGGGATGCTGCCGAGCAGATGGCGCGGGATATGTGTTCGGGCACCAAGATGAACCGTCTGCTTCAGGGCGACGTGGGCTCGGGCAAGACGCTGGTTGCCGCCGCCTGCGCCTATCAGGCGGTAAAAAACGGCGGTCAGGCGGTCATTATGGCGCCTACCGAGATACTGGCAAGCCAGCATTATGAGACGTTTTCGCGGTTTTTTGAGCCATTTGGCATAAAATGTGCGCTGCTCACATCCTCCATGACCGCCGCGCAGAAAAAGACCGCCCGCGAGCATATCAAAAACGGCGATGCACAGATAGTGTGCGGCACCCATGCGCTGATTCAGGACGGAGTGGAGTACTGCAGTCCCTATCTGTTTGTTGTGGACGAGCAGCACAGATTCGGTGTTCGCCAGCGCGCCGCTCTGCAGCAAAAGGCGGGAGATGCACATTTTCTGGTCATGTCGGCAACACCCATTCCCCGCACCCTGACGCTTATACTCTACGGAGACCTGTCTGTGTCGGTACTCAGCGAAAAGCCGGTGGGCAGAAAGCCCGTGCAGACATTTGTCGTGCCCGAGCACAAGCGGGACGGCATGTATAATATGGTATGGGAAAAAGCTCAGGCAGGCGAGCAGACCTACGTTATCTGCCCTCTTATCGAGCAGAGCGAGGACAGCGAGGACAGTGAGCGCAAGGCTGCCGCAGACTATGCCGCCGCACTGCAGAAAAAGCTGCCCCATGCCCGTATCGGGCTGATGCACGGCAAGCTGAAAGCTCAGGAAAAAGACGCGGTGATGGAGCAGTTTGCCCAAGGTCAGCTTGACGTGCTTGTGTCCACCACCGTGGTCGAGGTCGGTGTGGATGCGCCCGGGGCGCAGATAATCATCATCGAGAATGCCGAGATGTTCGGTCTCAGCCAGCTGCATCAGCTTCGCGGCAGAGTGGGCAGAGGCAGCAAGCAGGCCTACTGTTTTATGATGAGTCAGCAAGACAGCACAAAGGAGCGGCTCAAGATAATGTGCTCCACCACCGACGGCTTTAAGATAGCCGAGGAGGATCTGCGGCTGCGGGGCCCCGGCGATTTTCTGGGTGACCGCCAGCACGGCTCGCCCGAGTTTACCGTTGCCAATCTGACCGCAGATATGACCGTGCTCAGCTATGCAAAGGACGAGGCAGAAGCGCTGATTGACGCCGACCCCCAGCTGAAAAACCAACCCACTCTGCTGGCTCAGGTGTTAAAAATCATGGAGAGCAAGACAGCAACCATGAATTGAGGTATACGAATGGATATAGAAAAACTCAGACAGGCTTTTGAACACAAAGGTTACCGTTTCAGATATTTCAGCACCGCCGCAGAGTGCTGCGCCCGACTTGACTGCGAGATAGACGGCAAGACTGTGGGATTCGGCGACTCGCAGACACTGTTTGATATGGGTCTGTACGAAAAACTTGCGCTGCACAACACAGTATACAGTCCCATGCATCCTCAAGACGGCGAGGATTTTTACTCGGCTGCAAAAAAGTGCATCGACACTCAGGTCTATCTGGTGTCGGTCAACGGCGCTGCCGAAACCGGTGAGATGGTCAATATTGACGGGTTCGGCAACCGTGTATCAAGCTCGCTTTATTGCCACGACAAGATATATTTTGTGTTCGGTGTCAACAAAATCATGCCCACTTTGCAGGAGGCTATTGACCGCGCACGAAATATTGCCGCGCCCAAAAACGCCAAGCGGCTTGGCAAAAAGACCCCCTGCGCCGTCAAGGGCGACAGGTGCTACAACTGCTCCTCCCCCGACAGAATATGCAATGCGCTGATGGTACATCTGCACAAGCAGAGCAGAATCGACGTGGAGGTAATCGTCATAGGCGAAAGTGTCGGTCTGTAAGAGCGGGCAAACGAGCAAGCCCGACTCCCGACAAGATCAGCAGGTGCAAAAGCCAAAACCCCTGAACTCTCAAAAATTGAGAGTTCAGGGGTTATTTTTTATCGCACAAAGTTTTTCAGGTTTTGAAAGTTTATTCTGTCTGCGCTCTTTTTCTTTTCTACTGTGGCTTGTGCCGTCCACTCGTCCAGCATGGCGGCAAAGTCCTCTTCCGCTGCGGTGTTTTTTATACTGTCTGTGTTGGGCGCAAAAAACTCCTCGGGCGCTTTGGTGCGCTTGACGATATACAGTCCGTCGACCTGCTCCACAATACCGCTTGTGCCGCCGTCGGTCAGCTCAAAGGCCGCCTGCATATAGCTCTGGGCGCGGGAGTCCTGACGGCTGATTATGATACCCTCGCTGCCGCCCGCCACACTTTTGTCATCGCTGTAGTCAAAAATCAGCTGATCGAAGTCTTCGCCGTTTTGTACTTTTTCCAGTATCTTTGCAGCAAGCTGATATTGCTTTTCTTCTTCTTTCCGGGTAATACGGTCGCCGTTTGAGTCGTAGAGAGACAGTCTGATATATTTGAGCAGGATGTAGCTTCCGCTGTAATAGCTGCGCAGGTATTCCTCGGTATATTTGCTGCCGCTGTGCTCTGTGTAATACTCGCGCAGCAGGTTGTAGTACAGATCGTTTTGCTGCAGCTTGTCATAGGTGCGGCTTGTCAGGCAGGAGGTTTTGAGTTCCTGCTTGAAGGCACCTTTGCCGCCCAGCTGCTCGATGAGCAGGGCTTTGTGCTGTTTAAGCTCATCGAGTGGACTGTCGCTGAGCTCTATGCCCAGCTCGCGGCACATATTCCGCACCGTTTCGGCAGCGGCAATCTGCTCGATCGACTCGGCGGCTGCCTGCTCCAGCTGAGCTGCCGAATATTCGCTCTGAGCGCCAAACAGTCTGAGGCGGTTATAGTTGAGATAAAATGCGTACTCGGCACGGTCGACTTTGGCACCATCTACCGTCAGGGCGGTAAATCTGCCTCGCATACTCCAGCATACAAGCAGGCAGACAGCGATCACGCCAATGATCATGCCGGAGGTGTTGGATTGTTTGTTTCTGCGTTTTTTCACCGCTCTGCCCCCTCTCCGTATGCAAAGATAAGCTTCTTTGCGGCTTCCAGCGGATTTTCACCGGGTTTGAGTTTGAGTGCAAAGTTGGGCTTATCCCCTGCGCTGACCGCCAGCCGCACCTTGAAATCGGGCAGGGCGCACAACGCAAGCACACGCTCGGGCTGAATGTCGCGGAGGTAGAAAAACAGCCTGCCGTTCTTTTGAGTAATTTCTTTGATATCCAGTCTGGATGCATCGGCGCGGAGCAGGGCGATATCCAGCAGGGTCTGAGCGTTTGCGGGAATATCACCGAAGCGGTCAATAAGCTCATCCTGCATATCGCGGAAATCCTCGATATCGGTTATGGCGGCTATGCGGCGGTAAACGTCCACTCGCGTGCCCGCATCCGAGATATAGCTCTGAGGCAGGCTTGCCGACACGAAAATATCGGCGGTGCAGTCGGTTTTGGGCTTGGGCTTTTCGCCTTTGAGCTCCAGCGTTGCCTCCTCAAGCAGCTGCAGGTACATATCATAGCCTACGCTCATCATGTGGCCGCTCTGCTCGGCGCCCAGCAGGTTGCCCGCGCCCCGTATCTCAAGGTCGCGCATTGCTATCTTGAAGCCCGAACCGAACTCTGCAAACTCCCTGATAGCCGACAGGCGCTTTTGGGAGATTTCGGTCAGCACCTTGCCCCGTCTGTAGGTCAGGTAGGCATAGGCGCGGCGGGAGGATCTGCCTACTCTGCCGCGTATCTGGTGCAGCTGGCTGAGGCCCATTTTGTCGGCATCCTCAATGATCAGGGTGTTGACGTTGGGGATATCCACGCCCGTTTCTATAATAGTGGTACACACCATTATGGAGATTTCGCCCGAGTACATACCGTTCATGACTTCGCTCAACGTACTCTCGTCCATTTTGCCGTGGGCGGTGGCTATATTGACGTCGGGGAACACGGCGCGCAGACGGGCTGCCACACGGTCGATGGTCTCGACACGGTTGTGCAGATAGTAGACCTGACCGCCTCGGCTAAGCTCGCGGCGGATGGCATCA
>JAFYMQ010000178.1 GCA_017556565.1 Clostridia bacterium
CGCCCCGTCACCTATCTGAGCCGCGCCGATCTGACGGTGGTGCGTCCCCTGCTGTATATACACGAAAAGACTGTTACCAACTTTGTACGCAGGCAGGAGCTGCCTATCGTACACAACCGCTGCGCCGCCGACAAGAACACCAAGCGCGAGGACGTAAAAAAGCTGCTTTATGAGCTTGAGGGCAGATACCCCGATCTCAAGAAGCATATTTTTGGCGGCTTGCAGCGCTCTCCCCTGCCCGGTTGGAACAAAGAAGACCCGCTGGGATGACCGTCACACCCCCATGGCGCCTGTCACCAGCAGCACGATTATGCCCACAGGCCCGCACAGCGCGGTGACCACAACTGTGAACAGATCGATGCCTATCGCTATGCCGTAATCTGCTCCCGCACGGTTGAGCAGCCATACTGCCGCCATACCAAGAAGCAGATTTGCAGCAAGCTTGCGCATGGGTCGGATTTTGGAGGACAGCAGTATCACGCCCAGATATATGACGGCGCAGGACAAGAATCCGTACACGCCCGTCATGGCATCCCGATCCTGATATGCTCGTCCTTGAGTTTTTGCAGCAAAAATGAATACTGTGCCTGCAGCGCGTTCATCTCGTGCACGCAGGCTTCCACAAGCTTGGGCTCGGTAATGTTATGAAAAGCATTCCGGGCCTGATGTATTTTTGAGATAACGCTGCGGTATTCTTCTATCAACTCTCTGTGCTCATCGCACAGCTTATCCTCATCGTTTTTGCCCCTGATTCTGCGCAAAGCCAACATACAGGCACCTCCGTACAATTTGTTTTTATACAATTTATGGTGTAATAATTCCCATATTCTGCCAATTATATACAGTATTTATTTGACAAAGATTTATTTATCATATACAATATAGAGTGGTATAAAATCCTGAAGCGGAGGATGAACATGGCTAAAAACAACAGTTACGGCAACGAAAGCATATCCATGCTGAAAGGTCCTGACAGAGTCAGAAAACGCCCCAGCGTTATATTCGGCTCTGACAACGTCGAGGGCTGTCAGCACGGATTTTTTGAGATACTTTCCAACTCGGTTGACGAAGCAAGAGAGGGCTACGGCAATCTTATCAACGTTACCCGTTATCTTGACGGATCCTATGAGATAGAGGATTTTGGCAGAGGTGTACCTCTGGACTACAACGAGCGTGAAAAGCGCTACAACTGGGATCTGATATACTGTGAGCTGTATGCAGGCGGCAAGATGCAGAACGTGGACGGCGGCGACTACAGTGTGTCGCTGGGTCTCAACGGTCTGGGTGCCTGCGCTACCCAGTGTTCCTCCGAGTTTATGGACGTTACCTCCTACCGCGACGGAAACAAGTATTTTGTCCACTTTGAAAAGGGTGTGAACAAAACAAAAGGCAAGCTTATTGTTGAGCCTTATACCGGCAAGCGCACAGGTACCGTGCACCGCTTCAAGCCCGATATAGCTGTTTTTACCGACATCAATATACCTGTTGAGTTTTTCCACGATATTCTCAAGCGTCAGGCCGTTGCCAATGCAGGTGTGCGCTTCGTCTTCAAAAACGAGACCGCAGCCGGCAAGTATGAGTCTACGGAATATTTCTATGAGCACGGCATCACCGATTATGCCAAAGAAATCGTCGGCGATCAGGCATTTACCCAGCCTTATACCATCCACGGTGAGCGCGTAGGCCGCGACAGAGAAGACCTGAAGGACTACAAGGTGTTTGTGGATGCTGTATTCTGTTTTTCCAACACAAAGCCTTTTATCGAGTATTATCACAACTCTTCATGGCTGGAGCACGGCGGTGCGCCCGACAAGGCTGCCAGAAGCGCATTTGTCTCTGCTATCACCGCATACATGAAGCAATCCCCAAAATATCAGAAGACCGACATCAAGATAACGTTCAACGATATTGCCGACAGTCTTGTGCTGATAACCAACGGTTTTTCTGCCGTGGCATCCTACCAGAACCAGACCAAAAAGGCTGTTACAAACAAGTTTATTCAGGATATGATGACAGATTTCCTGCGCTCGTCGCTGGAGGTATACTTCATCGAGAACAAGCAGGAAGCCGACAAGATAGCCGAGCAGATACTGATAAACAAGCGCTCCCGCGAGCAGGCAGAAAAAACCCGTCTCAATGTCAAGAGCAAGCTGACCGGCTCTATCGATATATCCAACCGTGTGGAAAAGTTCGTCGACTGCCGCACCAAGGATCTGAGCCTGCGCGAGCTGTACATAGTAGAGGGCGACTCGGCATTGGGCTCCTGTAAGCAGGGTCGTGATCCTAATTTTCAGGCTATTATGCCCATACGCGGCAAGATACTCAACTGTCTCAAGGCCGACTACTCCAAGATATTCGCCTCCCCCATCATCACCGATCTTATCAAGGTGCTGGGCTGCGGCGCTGACGTAAAGGTCAAGACAAAGAACAAGGACGTTCCTACATTCTCGCTGGAAAATCTGCGTTGGAACAAGGTCATAATCTGTACCGATGCCGATGTTGACGGATTCCATATACGCACAATGGTGCTGACCATGCTGTACAGACTTACTCCCAAGCTTATTGAGGAGGGATTTGTCTACATAGCAGAAAGCCCCCTGTACGAAATAGTATGCAAGGATAAGTCCTATTTTGCCTTTACCGACCGTGAAAAAGAGCAGATTTGCCAGAAGCTGGAAGGCAAAAAATACAGCATTATGCGTTCAAAGGGTCTTGGTGAAAACCAGCCCGAAATGATGTGGGAAACAACCATGAATCCCGAAACACGCAGACTTATCAAGATCATGCCCGAGGATGCCCAGCTGATGGCAGATACATTCGAGATGCTGCTGGGCGACAACCTGCAGGCAAGAAAAGACCATATCGCCGAGGTAGGCGCTCAATATCTGGATATGGCAGACATAAGCTGAGGAGGTTCCTACAGTGCACAAGTATACAGAAGCTCCCATAACCGAAACACTTGAAAAGAACTTTATGCCCTATGCGATGAGTGTTATTGTATCCCGCGCTCTGCCCGAGATAGACGGATTCAAGCCCTCTCACCGCAAGCTGCTGTACACCATGTACAAAATGGGTCTGCTCACCGGCAACCGTACAAAATCGGCCAACGTGGTAGGCGCTACCATGAAGCTCAACCCCCACGGCGATGCCGCAATATACGAGACAATGGTACGTCTTGCGCGCGGCAACGAGTCGCTGCTGGTGCCTTTTGTGGACAGCAAGGGTAACTTTGGTAAGGTTTACTCCTCCAATATGGCATACGCTGCGCCCCGATACACCGAGGTCAAGCTTGACAGTATCTGCTCCGAGATATTCGGAGATATCGACAGCGATACTGTAGATTTTGTTGACAACTATGACGGCTCTATGAAAGAGCCTACCCTGCTGCCCACCTCCTACCCCAATATCCTGGTATCTTCCAATCTGGGTATTGCGGTCGGTATGGCATGCAACATCTGCGGCTTTGACCTCAACGAAGTCTGCCGCACCACCATCGAGTACATCCGCAATCCCGGGTGCGATCTGTTTTTGACTATGCCTGCGCCAGATTTCCCCACCGGTGGCGAGATCATTTATGACCGCGATCAGCTGGAAAAAATCTACTCCACCGGCCGCGGCACCGTCAAAATACGCAGCAAGTGGAGCTATAACAAAAAAGAAAACATCATAGAGGTCACAGAGATACCCTATACCACCACCATTGAGGCTATAATCGACAAGGTAGCATCCATGGTCAAGTCGGGCTCTGTAAAAGAAATCAACGATATCCGTGACGAGACCGGTCTTAACGGCCTCAAGATCGCAATCGACCTCAAGCGCGGTGTCAACCCCGACAAGCTGATGCAAAAGCTTATGAAGAGCACCCCGCTGATGTCGCCCTACTCCTGCAACTTCAACATTCTGGTTGGCGGCACACCCAAAGTCATGGGTATCCCCGAGATACTGGACGAGTGGGTAGCATGGCGTGTAGAGTGCGTCAAACGTAAGCTGCACTTCGATCTGACCAAAAAGCAGAACAGACTCCATCTGCTCAAAGGTCTGAGCAAGATACTGCTGGATATCGACAAGGCTATCGCAATCATCCGCGAGACCGAAGAAGAAGCCGAGGTCATCCCCAACCTGATGATAGGCTTTGGAATAGACGAGACACAGGCAGAGTTTATTGCCGAGATCAAGCTGCGCAATATCAACAAAGCATACATACTCAAGAGAATAGACGAGACAAGCTCTCTGGAAAAAGAAATCAAGCGTCTCAAGGCTATTCTGGCCGACCGCGGCAAGGTGCTGGATCTGATCGTGGACGAGCTGGAAAACATCATCAAAAAGTTCCCCACCACTCGCCGCAGCGAAATTATATACGACATTGAGACCGAGAACGAAGACGAAGAAGAGTCTGTGGACGATTACCCCGTAACGGTATTTTTGACCAAAGAAGGCTACTTCAAAAAGATCACCCCTCTGTCCCTGCGTATGGGCGGCGAGCACAAGTTCAAGGACGGCGACCGTATTGCCCAGGCAATAGAGGCATCCAACGGCAGAGAGGTAATATTCTTTACCAACCAGTGTCAGGCATACAAGTGCAAGCTCAATGACTTTACAGATACCAAGGCAAGCGTGCTTGGCGACTTTTTGCAGCAGAAGCTCGGCATGGATGCAGGCGAGCTGCCCATCTATATGGCTCTGCCCGAAAAAACCGAGACAAATATGATATTTGTATTCGAAAACGGCAAGATCGCCAAGGTCCCCATGAGCTCTTATGAGACCAAGTCCAACCGCCGTCGTCTGACCGGTGCGTACAGCGACAAGTCTCCCCTTGTCGCCGCTCTGCACGCAATCCCCGACTTGGAGATCGCGCTCTACTCGGGCAACAGAATGCTGCTTGTCAACACCGCCGTATTGCAGCCCAAAGCATCCCGCAGCACACAGGGTGTTGCCGTTATGTCCCTCAAAAAAGGTCACACTTTGGAAAAAGTCTGCCTGCTCAGTGAGTCAGGCGTGACCAATCCTCCCAGATACCGCACCAGAAACCTGCCCGCTATGGGCGCACTGCTCAAAGAGGAAGATCTCCCCGAAAAGCAGCTTACATTGGAATAACTGTACAGTAATATAGCTTTGCACAAAAAGGAGCAACAAAATGAGCACTATAGAAACAAATCTGTCAAAGGGCAGTGTACCTAAGCAGCTGATGAAGTTTGCGCTGCCCTTTATCATCTCCAACCTTGTACAATCTCTGTACAGCGTTGCGGACATGGTCATAGTCGGCCAGTTTGCAGGCAAGATCAGCATGTCCGGCGTCAACATCGGCTCTCAGGTAACCATGCTTGTTACCAATCTGGTCATCGGTCTTGCGGCAGGTGCTACCGTGCTTATCGGTCAGTATCTGGGCGCTGACGACCGCAAATCCCTCAAAGATACCATCGGTACCCTTCTGACCCTGCTGCTGGTATCGTCTGTGGCTGTAACCGCTGTTATGGTATGTCTGCGTGTGCCTATACTCAATCTGATACAGACCCCCGCTCCCTCTTTTGCTGAGGCAAAAAGCTACCTGACGGTCACTGCGCTGGGTACGGTATTTATATTTATGTATAACGCGCTGAGCGCCATTCTGCGAGGTATGGGTGACAGTAAGCGTCCGCTCTACTTTGTATGCGTTGCAGCAATCGTCAACGTTGTTCTCGATCTTTTGCTGGTTGGCGTATTCGATCTGGCTGCATTCGGTGCAGGTCTTGCAACAATTGCATCTCAGGCAGTCAGCGTCGTATTGTGTATCACATACCTGCGCCGCCGCAAGTTTATCTTTGACTTCAATCTCCGCTCCTTCGGCTTTAACAAAGCCAAGACCAAGCTTCTTATCAAAATCGGTCTGCCCATGTCGGCACAGAACGTCTGCACCAGCATTTCTTTCCTCTTTTTGACAACCATTGTCAATATTCTCGACCCCACCGCAACCGCATCCGCCGCGGTCGGCGCAGTCGGTAAGCTCAACGGATTCGGTGTTCTGCCCGCATTTGCAATGAGCAACGCTATCTCGGCTATGAGCGCACAGAACTTTGGTGCCGGCGAGCAGGAAAGAGCTGTCAAGACCATGAAGATCGGTACTGCTATCAGCTTCGGCATATCTTTTGTGGTGTTTATGCTTGTCCGTATCTTCCCCGCTACCCTGCTCCGTTTGTTTGCCAACGATGCAGAGCTTATTGAGGCAGGCGTTGAATATATCAAGTCCTTCAGCTTTGACTATCTGTTCGTGCCTCTTATGTCCGGACTCAACGGTCTGTTCATCGGCTCTGGTCACACCACATTCTCGCTTATCAACGGTATGACCAGCGCAATACTGGTACGTATCCCCACCTGCTATCTGTTCGGTATTCTGCTTGATATGGGTCTGCCCGGTGTTGGTCTGGGCGCTCCCTGTGCATCTTTTGTGGCGTTTACCATCGGTCTTATTTACTATATGTCGGGCAAGTGGAAGGTCAACAAGATCATCCAGCACAAAAACTGAGCCGGTTAATGCCGCTGCACCCCAAAGTCTTCCGTCCGTTATAAAATCTTGACTTTGGTATACAAAAGTGTTAAAGTTCTTAAATAATGATATTCAGGTCTATTCCCTGTTAAGGAGCATATTATGGTAATTTATGATTTTCTTGAGCGCAATGCAAGACTGTACGGCAGCGATATTGCCCTTGTCGAGCTCAACCCCAGCGTAGAGCGCGATCAGGCAAGCACCTGGCGTGAGGCTCAGCTTATTGAGTCTGCCAACCCCGGTGCACCCTACCGCCGCGAGATCAGCTGGTCGGATTTTGACCGCAGCGCCAACCGTTTTGCAAACCTGCTGCTCAGCCGTGGCTTAAAGCGCGGCACAAAGGTCGCTATACTGATGATGAACTGCCTGGAGTGGCTGCCCATATACTTTGGTATCCTCAAGGCAGGCTGCATCGCTGTGCCTATGAACTTCCGCTATTCCAGCGACGAGATCAAATACTGCCTGGAGCTTGCCGACGTTGAGGTGCTGGTATTCGGCCCTGAGTTTGTCGAGCGTATGAACGCTATCCAAGAGGATCTGCATCAGCTGCGTATGATGTTCTTTGTAGGTCAGGACGGCCCTCATTACACCGAAAACTGCATGCGTCTGATGACTTTCTGCTCTACCGATGCACCTCCCGTTGCACTCAGCGAGGAGGATCATGCGGCTATATACTTCTCCTCCGGCACAACAGGCTTCCCCAAAGCTATCCTGCACAACCATCGCGCTCTGCTGTCTTCCTGCATGACCGAGCAGAATCACCACTCCCAGCAGCGTGACGACGTATTTCTGTGCATTCCGCCCCTCTACCATACCGGTGCAAAGATGCACTGGTTCGGCTCGCTTATGTCGGGCAGCAAGGCTGTTCTGCTTCGCGGCGTAAAGCCCGAATGGATCTGCCGCGCTATTACAGAGGAAAAATGTACCATAGTATGGCTGCTTGTACCCTGGGCGCAGGAAATGCTGGATGCTATCGAGTCGGGCGCTCTTTCGCTGGACAGCTACTATCTTGATCAGTGGCGTCTGATGCACATCGGTGCACAGCCTGTTCCCCCCAGCCTTATCCGCCGCTGGATGAAGGTATTCCCCCATCATCAGTACGATACCAACTACGGTCTCAGTGAGTCCATCGGCCCCGGCTGCGTACATCTCGGTGTAGAAAATCCCCACAAGGTCGGCGCTATCGGCAAGCCCGGTTATCTGTGGGAGGCCAAGATCGTGGACGATCACGGCATAGAGGTGGCTGACGGTGAGGTCGGCGAGCTTATTGTTCGCGGCCCCGGTGTCATGCTCTGCTACTACAAGAATCCCGATGCTACCGCAGAGTCCATCAAGAACGGCTGGCTCTACACAGGCGATATGGGACGCAAGGATGAAGAGGGCTTTATCTATCTGGTCGACCGCAAGAAGGACGTTATTATTTCCGGCGGTGAAAACCTGTACCCCGTACAGATCGAAGACTTCCTCCGCCGCTGCGACAAGATCAAGGACGTTGCCGTTATCGGTCTGCCCGATGCACGTCTGGGTGAGATCGCAGGCGCTATCATCGAGCTCAAAGAAGGCTGCACCGCAACCGTCGAGGAGATCAATGAGTTCTGTCAGGATCTGCCCCGCTACAAGCGTCCCAAGAAAGTCATATTTGACAAAGTACCCAGAAATCCCACCGGCAAGATCGAAAAACCCGTACTGCGCAAGCGCTACTGTGGCAGCAGACTGGTCGAAAGCCAGACAACCAACTAAACCCGCCTTTTCCCTGCCTCGGACGTTGCCGTTTTGCATGATTTTTAGCAAAATAACAGTTGACTCTGCTATATAAAAGTGTTAAAATACTGATATTAGTTGAATAATTCCAACGCGATGACGGAACCAAGTAAGCTATCAATCGTTCTTTTCAGAGATCTGCCGGTTGCTGCGAGGCAGAATGAGCGGGATAGACGAATTCCTTCCTGAGCGGCCTGCCGAACATTACAGTAAGCAGCGACGGGTGCGCCCGATAAAGCGCAAGGGATATGATAGTATCCCATGAGGCCGCGCAAGCGGTAAACTGAGGTGGTACCACGGGAACTCTCGTCCTCTGCAATATTTTGCGGAGGGCGTTTTCTTTTACCCCTACACACAAAGGAGATGTAAGAATATGAAACAACTTATGCTTGGCAACGAGGCTGTTGCCAGAGGACTTTATGAGGGTGGATGCAGCGTTATTTCCAGCTATCCCGGCACTCCCAGCACCGAGATAACCGAAGCAGCCGCCAAAAATTACGATGAGATCTACACAGAATGGGCGCCCAACGAAAAGGTCGCTATGGAAGTTGCTTTCGGCGCTTCTCTGGCAGGCAAGCGCAGCTTCTGCGCTATGAAGCACGTTGGTCTTAACGTTGCTGCCGATCCCCTGTTTACCGTTTCCTACACCGGTGTCAATGCCGGTATGGTCATAGCAGTTGCCGATGACGCAGGTATGCACTCCTCTCAGAACGAGCAGGATTCCCG